>JBHADD010000155.1:0-3699 GCA_041854925.1 Ligilactobacillus sp.
GCCTGTGAAGTCATGCAGCTTACGCCCGCATCTTTGCTTGAAAACGATGTGATTGAAGGAATAATTCCTGAACACCACAGCCATCGTCAAACCATTGCCGAAATCGCAAAAGTATTGGATGAAAGACTGCAAACACTTGAAAAATTAACGCCGGAACAGCTGCTCAGCAAGAGGCATTCGCGTTTCCGGAAATTTTAGAGAAAGAGATGAGTTAAATTGGGAAATTTGTTGGAAGGCAAAAAAATTCTCGTGATGGGCGCTGCAAATCGTCGCTCGATTGCATGGGGCTGTGCTTCAGTCATGCAGGAACAAGGCGCTCAGTTAATCTACACGTACCAAAATGAACGTTTGAAAAAGAGTCTGCTCAAACTCGTTGGCGATGAAGAACGATTGGTTGAATGCGACGTTTCAAGCGACGAAAGCATTCAGAATGCTTTTTCAATCATCAAGGAACGTTTCGGCACGATCGACGGCATCGTTCATGCGATTGCATTTGCTCCTAAGCAGGAGCTTGAAGGAAATATTTTGAACTCTACTCGTGCAGGCTTCGCCCAAGCATTGGACGTTTCAAGCTATTCCTTTTTGGCCGTTGCAAAATTTGCGGTCGAAAAAGAACTTCTTAATGAAAATGCAAGCCTTGCGACTTTGACGTACATGGGTTCAACTCGTGCCATCCCAAGCTATAATACGATGGGGGTTGCCAAAGCTGCCCTTGAGGCCGAAATGCGTTATATGGCACGCGATCTCGGCGCACAAGGGATCAGAGTCAATGCGATTTCTGCAGGGGCCGTTAAGACTTTGGCAGTTACCGGCATTAAAGACCACTCCAAGCTGCTCGACATGTCACAAGACCGCGCAGTCGACTGCGTATCAGTGACAACGTCGCAAATAGGCGGAATGTGCGCATTTTTGATGAGCGATCTTTCGACAGGCGTCGTCGGAGACGTATTATACGTTGATAAAGGCGTTCATTTGATTTAAAAAACTGATTCAGGTAAATAAAGATTGCATGCGGAGCCGAGTTTTTCTTGGCTCTTTTTTGAACATCGACAGGCAAAAGCCTTGTTAAAATCTGTTCAGATTAGTAAAATATAGATTGTGGTACCTTGAGATAAAAAACAAAAAGGCAGATTGAAGGACTCAAGTCAAAATTTTGAAAGAAGGGAGCGCGGGATACCGTGGTTCGCCACGCCTCGTATTGGGGGCATCTCGCCCAGATATCAATGAATAATACTGAACAACAGGCACTGTTTATCATTTTTGGCGGAACGGGGGATTTGGCACAAAGAAAATTGTACCCTTCGCTTTTTAATTTGTATAAGCGCGGCTATTTGAAAAATCACTTTGCCGTTATCGGGACGGCCCGTCGCCCCTGGACGGATGAACATTATCATGAAGTGATCAAAGAATCGATCGCAAATTTGTCCGATGATGAAGCGCAGGCTGATGATTTTGCAAGTCATTTCTATTATCAATCGCATAACGTAAATGATACGAATCATTATGTCACGCTTCGAGATCTGGCAGACGAGCTTGATGAAAAATACGGCTTATGCGGAAATCGCCTGTATTACTTGGCAATGTCGCCGCGCTTTTTCGGGACGATCTGTGATCACTTGAAAACCCAAGAAATCATTACTAAGAATGGTTATAATCGTGTTGTCGTCGAAAAGCCGTTTGGGCATGATTATGAAAGTGCCAAGGCTTTGAACGATGAAATTGCTTCTGTTTTTCCTGAGCAGGACGTTTTTCGAATCGATCACTATCTCGGTAAGGAAATGGTGCAAAATATCTTGGCTGTTCGTTTTGGAAACAGCATGTTCAATGCGATGTGGAACAATCGTTATATCAGCAATATTCAGATTACTTTGAGCGAAGCGCTCGGTGTTGAGGAACGAGCCGGGTATTACGAAACGTCCGGTGCGTTGCGCGACATGGTGCAAAATCATATTTTGCAGATTGTGACGCTTTTGACGATGAATGCGCCTGTTTCTTATTCTGCAGAAGATATTTCAAGAGAAAAGATCAATGCTTTGAAATCTTTGAAAGTTTACAATGACGATGAGGTCAAGGAGAATTTTGTCCGAGGACAATACGGCCAGGGTTCCGGTTTGAAAGCATACCGAGATGAAGATCAGGTTGCGTCTGATTCGATGACGGAAACGTTTGTTGCCGGCAAGCTTGCAGTTGAGAACATGGATTTTGCCGGTGTGCCGATTTATATCAGAACAGGCAAGCGCATGAAAGAGAAGGCAACCAGAATCGATGTCGTCTTCAAGCAGATGCCAGTGGTCGTTTTCAAAGACAGCTGTCTTAAAAGCGATGTTTTGACGATCAATGTTGATCCTGAACCAGGAATTTCGATTCAGCTGAATACCAAAAAAGTAGGGCAAAACTTTGATACTGAATCGATTGACATCGGATACAGTCTCAGCGATGAGCAAAAGGCAGAGATGCCAGAAGCCTATGAACGCTTGATTTTGAATGCTCTTCGCGGCGAAACGATGAATTTTGCCCGTTGGGAAGAACTTTCATATTCATGGAAGTTTCTTGATTCGATCAGAAAGGCTTGGGACGACGAAGAGATTTCGGTTGACGCTTTTCCGAACTATGCATGCAAGACGATGGGACCGAAAGCTTCTGACGAATTGCTTGAAAAAGACGGAAATCATTGGGAATTTTAACAGTTGTTGCCGTCAGCTAAAAAAATAGTTTACAAGAGGCATCGGATTTTTGTCCGGTGATGCTTGGAAAAAACTCTTTCTCAAATTAAAAACCCGGATGATTTGCAATCAATTGCAAATTTAATCCGGGTTTTTGCATGTGCATGACAATCGTCTGTTATGATGGAAATAAGAAAAAAGGCTGTTTTCATTTTCATGTATCAAAATTGAAAAAAACGGACAAAGCAAGTCGCAAATCAACGCCTTCGTTCGGTATTTCGCTTAATTCCAGCGGGGAGAAGGATGTTTCCCAGTCTGGACTTGGTTTAAAGATCCAGTACGTATGTTTGCTTTTTTAAGCAAAATTAATGTATAATTAAAATAACGGACAGGGGGGATTTTCATGGCTCGCAAAGTCATTCATGTCGATATGGATTGTTTTTATGCCTCGATTGAAGTAAGAGACAATCAAAAATTGGCAGGTAAGCCGGTGGTGATTGCAAGAGACCCCAGACATTCAGGCGGCAAAGGGGTCGTTTCAACGGCTAATTACGTTGCAAGATCTTTTGGAGTTCATTCGGCAATGAATGCGAGCAAGGCATTGCAACTTTGCCCGGATGCCGTTTTCGTGCCGCCGAACTTTAAGAAATATCGCCAGGTTTCAAAAGAGATTCATGAAATTTTCCATGAATATACTGATAAGGTTGAGCCAATTGCATTTGACGAAGCGTATCTTGACGTGACCGAGTGCAAGCTTGGATTGAAATCGGCAACGGTGATCGCGCACCGGATCCAGCAAGAAATTTTTGAAAAGACTGGCCTGACCTGTTCGACCGGAATATCTTATAATAAATTTTTGTCCAAGCTTGCTTCCGATTATGCCAAGCCGGTAGGGATGACGCTTGTCAGAGAAGATGAGGCACTGGATTTTTTATTGCCGTTAAAAATTGAAAAATTCAGAGGAGTCGGCAGAAAAACCGTGATCAAAATGCATGAGCTGGGAGTTTATAACGGTTATGACCTTTACGGGCTTTCA
>JBHADD010000156.1:0-7024 GCA_041854925.1 Ligilactobacillus sp.
AGAAAATGAAACGAGGTAAAGGATTCTAATGAAGATTGGAATAGATAAAATCGGCTTTTATACGTCAAACATGTATGTTGATATGACAGAATTGGCAAATGCAAGAAACGAAGATCCAAATAAGTACCTGATCGGAATCGGTCAGGAAAAAATGGCGGTCATCCCTCCGACGCAAGACTCGGTTACTCTGGGCGCAAACGCTGCATTTAAAATCCTGACGGAAGAAGATAAAAAGGCAATCGATTTGGTTATTTTTGCAACTGAATCTGGCATTGATAATTCAAAATCAGGTGCGGTATACGTCAGTCGCTTGCTTGGCCTTTCGCCTTATCTTAGGGCCGTAGAGTTAAAACAGGCCTGCTATGGCGCAACTGCGGCTTTGCAGCTTGCAAAAGGCCACGTGGCGCTCAATCCGGACAAAAAAGCACTCGTGATCGGTTCCGACATCGCACGCTATGGTTTGCGCACAAAAGGCGAGCCTACGCAAGGGGGCGGTGCATGCGCAATGATCGTAGGACAAAATCCGCGTATCTTGGAGCTTGAAGAAACGAGTGCATGCTACATGGAAGATGTGATGGATTTTTGGCGTCCGTTCAATCATACAGAAGCGCTCGTCAATGGCAAATTTTCTGCAAATATTTATGTTGATTTCTTCAAAAAAGTTTTTTCGATATACCGGGAAAAAACTGGTGCCAAGCTTGAAGATTTTGCCGCTTTGCTGTTTCATTTGCCGTACACGAAACAAGGACTTAAGGGATTGCGTGCTGCCATTGAAGGTGCGGATCCTAAAATCAGCTCGGAGCTTTCGCGTCAGTTTGAGTTTTCAAGAGCGTATGGCAGAGTCGTCGGAAATTTGTACACGGGTTCGCTTTATCTGAGCCTGCTTTCTTTATTGAACAATTCAGACAGTCTCAGAGCCGATCAGCGTTTGGGAATGTTCAGCTACGGATCGGGAGCGCAAGGCGAATTTTTTAGCGGCAGACTTGTTCCTGGATTTGAAAAAATGCTTGATAAAACAAACTATGAAAAGATGCTCAAAGAAAGGAAGAAGATTTCCGTTCCAGAATATGAAAAAATTTTCTCTTCGCTTGAGATGCGTGCAGAAAATCTTGAATTGAACATTGACGATGATCCAGCGGTATTTGTTTTCGCAGGAATTGAAGAATATGCAAGAAAATATTTGAAAAAATAAAATAATTTCCCCTTTATTTGCGCCTTTATCAGTATAGGAACTTATAAGGGGGATTTTTAAATGACTGTTTTAAAAGAGGAGTCTTCAGATAAATTAGGCCGTTTGTTCAGCCTCAGCCTGCGAATCAAGCAAGAATACGAGTATTTAACGGAAAACATGGACTGCACGCATGCAAGAGACATCCTTGAGCGCAAATACTTTAATCGTGCCAACGGCAAACATGATGAAAGTTTTTATCTGACGGTGACGGCATCGCTTAACTTTTTGATTGAGAATCGTTTCCCGAAAGGCGGATTGGCAAGCGCTGTACCGATGACTGAAACTGATATAGTTTTTGTCAACGAGGAAAACATGGTGTCTCCTGTCAAATTCACTCAAAGATCTCATTCCGTCTATCCTTTCGAACCTTTGATCTTAAGACTTTCAAAACGCAATCTCTTTGAAACCAATGATGGTTTTCATTATCCTTACTTCGATCGTTTGAGCAAAAAACAGATTCGTAATTTTAAACAAAGGTTTGGAAAAAATGCCATGGAATATTATCATGCCATGCTGATCGAAAAATTGTTAAAATACAGGCGAATTTTCGTTTGCGTCATCGTCGAAGAAGATGCGACCGATCGATATCTTGGAGAGCAGTCTGCATTCGGCGCAATGGTCGCATTGACATGTCAACGTGAAAAAATTCCGTGCAAGCTGTTTTTTTGTGTCGGCGACGGAGGAATTAGCACAGAAATTTGAGCAAAATATTGCAGTGGAAAATGACCTGCATCAATATGCTGTTAAATACTTAAAAAAAACCTATGGTTATAAGCATCTGGAGCGTCCATACCCTGGTACACGCACAGATAAAATGTACGTGATTAAGGACGAAATCGAAAAACGCTATCTTGCTGAACGTTATCCAAAGCTTAAACGTTGGAATCTCGCAAAGATCGGCTTGCATTCACAAGCAGCTCATCAATTATTGCTGGGATTAATGACGAATTTTGGTGAGTACCGAAGGGTACTGAAAAAAGCTGCCAAGATGACGAAACAAGAAAAAGAAGATTATCGCAATAACAAGGATGGCAATAATCCACAACATCGTTCCTGGTATCGCAAGGGCTCGTTGGCATACTTACGTAGTGGCAGGAGCCATTCGACAGTTTCACTGCCAAGTAACGACCGAATCAAAGTGCTGTCTTCTCACCACATTAAGATTCAAGATTATGGCGACTTACAGACGATCGACAACATTAAACATCTTAAACACCAAAACATTGTGACATCTAAGATTAAGCGTAAAGGTGATGGCACGTTTGAACTGCAGTTGGTGCTTAAAGATCAACATCGGCGACGTAAACCAACCAATGAAATCGGGGCCGACTGGAACATGAAGGGCAACAAAGTTTCCCATACTTCTGAAGATCAGCGAATCTATCTGGATTCTAAGGCCTTGATTAAGGTTGATAAGTACGAATGCATTATCAATGGCCTTAAAAGTCAACGAAGCCATTTAGAGAAATTTCTCAACCCTGATTGTCAACGGCTGGTCAAGCTTACTGAACTGATTCGTTACTATAATATTCGACGCACTAATGTTTTAACGGAAGCTTATCGACACATGGCAAAAAAATTGTTTGAAGAACACAATTTGATAGCGATTGAACAGCTTGATGCTAAAGAAATGCGTAGTGAATCTGATACCTTTAACAAGGCAGAAAATCATGCTAAAAATCGTAAATTGGCCAAAATCAAACCTTATGAATTGTCACAGTTGTTAACCCAGGTTGCTGATCGCGAAGGCAAGACCCTGATTAAAGTAGACAGTTACAAGACTAGTCAGATTGAGTATGGCACCGATTATCAAGAAAAACACTATCCAACGGAGCGGAAATGGATTTCCATGTACACGGGCAAGAAAATTGATCGTGATTTAAACGCCAGCCGGAATATTTTAGCGTGGGCTGTTAATCCAGAAAAACACATCAAATATCGTGAACGGCAGGTTGCCATTCGCAAAGCTAAGGAAGCAGGTGTTGAGGAAACTAAACTGCCAAAAGACATCAATCCAAATTGGTTGATCGAAGTTAACTCGAAAAAGAATCACAAGTACTAAAAAGCTAGCTAGAGTCGAACTCTAGCCAGCTGGTAGATAATGCTATTTAGAACGGAATCAGTTTCCCGGGCGGGACAGAACCTTGCCGTCCTTAAAGACTACCAAGAGCAGTGGTTGGCGTATCTCTCTGAGCCGTAGGGCAAAACGCGAGCGAAACCGCTGTGGAGTTTCCTAAACGAAACCTTGGAGACGCAAGCCTCTGGCATTGTTTAAACGTCTTCGGAGTGTGTCTCATAACTGCACATCATATGGTACTTTGCTGCCATGTATATCCGAAGCCCGGCTGTTTATGGCCGGGTAGTTCACATCCCCAATCTAAAAATATCGTTAAATTAAACATCAGAATTTTATTTTTTGAGCTATTAACGGTAAAATAGTATTATGAATACTGTATTTATGAAGCGAGGGGAAAAAGATGGATAACTCAAACCAATTTGTTTTGGCTGATCATAAACAGGCAACGATCGATTTGACAAATGAAATCAAAAATAAACTGGACTACTTGCAGTCGTTAGGAAGGGCGGTCCAAGCACAGGATGATCGCCTGGTTTATCAGCTGATCGACAGTGAAAAATATTCAACTGAAATTTTGAAAGCACGACATTCATCGTATGACAAATCGAACGAACGTCTTGTTGAAGATGCATACGGTCTTGTCAGTGAATATCTCAGCAGTAACCTGATTGGGTTTTTGCGTGAACGATATCCGTTCTTTTATTTTGAGGAAACGGAAACGGGAAAGTTTCAATTTTACTTCGGAAACTGGTGGGGACGTCGTTTGTTCGGAACGCTCGATGTTTTGAACGTTAAATTTAATTTTGATGAAAATGAATATCAAAAACTTGCTCGTTCTTTTGAATTTGAAGCAGAAAACAAACGATTGAACACCGACACGATCGAACGACTTTCTCAAGAAAACGATGAATTGCAAGAGCTGCTTGATTCTCAAAGCAACCGTGAGGCGGAAAAGGAACGAATGCGGAAGAAGCTAAAGCAGCTTAATCAGGAAAAGGTGATGCCATGGGATGCCGGCAAACAAAGGGAAATGAAACAAAGACTGACCGATGAACTCAGTCGAATTGCAGAAATTGACGAAAAAGCGGCCAATGGTTATCAGCGGATTCACGAAAATGAAAAGCGGATTTTGGAACTTTCGAAAGAAGACACTTTGCTTGGTTATGAAAAACAAAGCATCATTGCCAAATTCGGAAGCTTTGAGAACTTTAAAGAAAAGAATGCTGCTTTGTATCGTGATTACATTACTGATTTGATTGCGACGGGAGATCGGAGGAATTAATGATGAGTGAATATGAAAATCCTACAATAACGTTTTATCCGCATGAGTCTGAATTTGACGTAACTCCTGAAGAATCAAAGCCTGTGCTTTCGACCAATGAGCGTTTGATGAACTATAACGGCAGATTAAAAGAAAGTCTGAACAATGGAATCCGTTTTACTGAGGTCTTTGATACGCTTATCAATACGACCGATCTGAATGAATTGTTTCAATCGATCGAAACGCTTGCTTCATACCGGCTTGATGATGATTATTTGGTTTATCCGATTCAGTACAGTCGTGCCGACTTTTACTTGATTTTCATCAATCGTTTGCTCAGCTTGAACGATAAAGAAACGGTTATTTTGTTGTCGAGCGAAAAAGACAGGGCCTTGTATCATGAATTTTCGGGAATCAATGCTTGCGGCAGATTCAAATTCAAGGTTGATTCTGCAGATGAGCGGCGAGCATTCTACATTGACGAACGGACGGGCTTGAGCTTGTTTTATATCGATTTTTCAGACAAGGTTCTGGATTTCAACAGTCGCGATATTGTGGAGCTGCTTATTGCAAATAATGCAGAAAACGACAAGAAAGATTTGATTCGTTTTGAAAAGTATCTCGTTTCAATCGGAGAATGCGTTGAACAAGCTTACGGATACGAAGTTGATTTCAATCTGCTCAATGCAAGACGGGATGCCGTTTATCCGATTGTTTCCGAAACAGAGCCTGAAGTTGCATTGGATCGCCTGTTTATCATGGGCTCAGAAGCAGGATGCATGCTTAAATCCGGCATGAACGGTGAAGCAATCATGAATTTGTCAGACAGCGTCGTCTTGACTTTGTTTGATGAAAATATTGCCGGCGGAAATTCTCCGAAATGGGTCATTACCGTCAAAGATGATGAAGACAAGATTTCTTTCTTTGATTTACTGGTCAGATATGATTTCTTGAAAGACTGGTATCTTGAAAATCTCCAAAGCGTTGAAATCAAGCGCGCGAGATGTTTTGGGAAAGAAGACGATGGTGAAGCATGATGGATTTTGCAAAAATGGCTAAAGATGCGCTTCACGTTTACCCAAGAAGGGTTTTGCCCGTAGCAAGATACAGCGACCAGGAACGATTAAACGGTTTATATGCGGATTTGACTTGCAGTTGGTGCGATTTGATTGAAGCATCAGGAAAAGCCGATGATAAAGAAGCCGTTTATGATGCGTTTTCTTCCGTCATGCTAGGATTTTTCATGATTTCAAACGAACAGAAGACAACATATAAGCTGCTGATGACAAAAGAGGAACTTGACAGTATGAAAGGCAAATGGAAGAGCGCATCGTTTAATGCCGTTTGTCTGATTATGCAGCAGCAGCTTTTAAAAAGTCATTTTGAACATAAAATTGATGCCTTTGTTCGTGCTTGGCATATTGCTTTGAAATTTGGGTTAACCGATCTGGGGTTGGATGAAGCAGTGATTGTCAAACGCTATGACAATTTAATCAGGTAAGATGAGCCTTGCTGATTGAAAAATCGGCAAGGCTTTTGAGATTCGGATATAAGAAGCAATTAAATCTTTTTGAAATAAACCAAAGCTGTGGCTTTCTTGCTATGATTACCGCCCTATATTATAATTAAACGTTAGAGACTATTTTAAGAAAGTAGGAAGAACTGAATGGATTTTGAACAAATGAAGGAGCGCCAAAAACACATTCGGAATTTTTCGATTGTGGCACACATCGATCACGGCAAGTCGACGTTGGCGGACCGCATCCTTGAATTGACGGATACGGTTTCAAAGCGTGAGATGAAAGATCAGCTGCTCGATTCGATGGATTTGGAACGTGAGCGCGGGATTACGATTAAATTAAATGCAGTTGAATTGCATTACAAAGCCAAAAATGGCGAAACGTATATTTTTCATTTGATTGATACGCCTGGACATGTCGATTTCTCATATGAAGTTTCAAGATCCCTTGCTGCTTGCGAAGGAGCAGTTCTTGTTGTTGATGCCGCCCAAGGAGTTGAAGCACAGACGTTAGCCAACGTTTATCTTGCACTGGATGACGATTTGGAAATCGTGCCCGTAATCAACAAAATCGATTTGCCGTCTGCCGAACCGGAAAAAGTCCGCCAGGAAATCGAGGACGTGATCGGTCTCGATGCATCAGAAGCGGTTCTTGCTTCTGCAAAGGTGGGAATCGGAATCGAAGAGATGCTCGAACAGATCGTGTCAAAGGTTCCGGCACCGAACGGCGATTTGAAAGCGCCTTTGAAGGCCTTGATTTTCGATTCCGTCTATGATGACTATCGTGGAGTTGTTTTGAGCATTCGCGTAGTTGAAGGCACCGTCAAACCAGGTGATCGCATCAGACTAATGAACAGCGGCGCAGAGTATGAGGTTGTAGAAGTCGGGGTCAATTCCCCAAAACCTTTGAAACGCGATTATTTGATGGCAGGTGAC
>JBHADD010000157.1:0-3157 GCA_041854925.1 Ligilactobacillus sp.
CGACGACGTATCCTAAACGTAAACGATCGATAAAATTTCCGATCGTTCCGCCGATCATCAAAGACAGCCCCGTTAAATACAGAGGCTTGTTACGAAGCTTCCAAAAAAAGAAATCCATCACTGCCAAAGAAACGATCGAAATGATTACAAAAAACCAAATTTGTCCAAGTAGCATGCTCCAGGCCGCACCATAATTTCTTGTATGAGCAAGCGACAGAATTCCATCGACTACGCTGATGCTGGTATTAAGTTTGATTGATCCGACAATCAAATGTTTGACCGCCTGATCCAATATGACAATTGCTGCTATTATTACAAAATATAGAGGCATCCTTTTTCTTACCTTTCTGTTGAGTGTCACTTAACACAGTATACACTAAAAGAACAGGTAATTAAATCCCCTTGTTTTCTAAGTGTTTTTCACATTTAAGTTAAAGTAACATAATATAATTACTTAAAATGAATTTGGCAACAAAAAAATCGAGGGATTATCCTCGATTTTTAATGGAAATTTTCAATTTTGTAAAAACTTATCAGTATAAACCTTCAATTACGCCTTCATCCGTCAGATTCATCCCCATGGCGGCCGGAACCTTAGGCAAGCCGGGCATCGTCAAAACATTGCCCGTCAATGCAACCAAAAATCCCGCTCCGAGCTTCGGTACGAGCTCGCGAACATGAATCGTAAATCCTGTCGGTGCTCCAAGAAGGCTGGCATCGTCCGACAATGAGAATTGGGTTTTGGCCATGCAGACAGGCAACTTGTCCCAACCTAATTTGCGGAACTGCGCAAGCTGTTTTTTCGCTTTTGGTCCAAATTCGACTCCTGCTCCACCATAAATTTCCTTAACGATTTTTTCAATCTTGACTTCAACTTCATCATCTGCACCGTACAAAGGCTTGAATTTCGTTTCCTTGTCGCATGCCTCAACAACGGCGTCCGCAAGTTCCAAAGCCCCGTTTCCGCCTTTGGCCCAAACGTCGCAAACAAAAGCCTTCGTTCCGTCTTGTTCGCAAAGCTCTTGAACTTTTTGAAGTTCAGCGTCAGTATCCTGAACGAAACGGTTGAGCGCAACGAGAACCGGCAATCCGTAGCGCTGCATGTTTTGAACGTGCTTTCTCAGATTTGCATAGCCTTGCTCGACTGCTGCAACGTTTTCAGCATCAAGCTCTTTCTTGGAAACACCGCCGTTCATCTTAAGCGCACGGACCGTTGCAACAATTACTACGGCATCGGGCGTCTTGCCCAAAACTGGTGCTTTGATGTCCAAAAACTTTTCTGCGCCTAAATCAGCACCGAACCCGGCCTCGGTAATCGTATAATCTGCCAGATCAAGGCATGTCTTCGTTGCAAATACGCTGTTGCAGCCATGGGCGATATTGGCAAAAGGACCGCCGTGAATGATTGCCGGAGTATGCGCCAACGTCTGAACGAGGTTCGGCTTGATCGCATCCTTCAAAAGAACGGCAATCGCACCGGTCACGCCAAGCTGGTCAACCGTAACCGGCTGTCTGTCAAAAGTATATCCGATGACGATGCGTCCAATGCGATTCTTAAGATCGGCAATGTCTTTTGCAAGACAGATGATGGCCATCAGTTCGGATGCCACCGTAATGTCGAAACCGTCTTCTCTCGGAACCCCTGAAGTCGGACCGCCAAGACCGACGACGACGTGGCGCAGGGCACGATCATTGATGTCGACCACGCGTTTCCAGATAACGCGTCTTTGATCGATGCCAAGCTGATTGCCTTGATGAATATGATTATCGATCAAAGCTGCCAAAGTGTTGTTGGCAGCCGTCAAGGCATGCATGTCGCCGGTAAAATGAAGATTGATGTCTTCCATCGGAACGACTTGAGAATATCCGCCGCCGGTTGCACCGCCCTTCATGCCCATCACGGGTCCAAGCGACGGTTCGCGCAAAGCAATCATCGTTTTCTTATCCCTGAGCTGCATCGCATCCGCCAATCCGACCGTGACCGTCGACTTGCCTTCGCCGGCAGGAGTCGGGTTGATTGCCGTCACCAAAACAAGTTTGCGTTTGGTCGGTTCGTGATCTTTAAGCGGCAATGAAATTTTTGCCTTGTACTTGCCGTATTGATCAATTTCGTCTTCCGTCAGGCCGGCATGTTTTGCAACCTCGACAATCGGTTCCATCGTGCATTTTTGTGCAATTTCAATATCTTTCAACGCTGAACATCCTTCCTTGTCATGAATGATTTAAGTATAGCTCATATAACGGCGATTGTCAGCAAAATCTTCTTTTTTTAGTCATTTTGTAATTATTTTCGCGTTTAAAACGCCTTAAACACGAACTTTTTTATTGTTTTTCAACGTTTCGTACAGTTCTTCGACCTGTTTTTGCTTCATCAGAACCGATAATTTCTGATATTTGGTCATGAAAGCAAGGCCATGTTTTTCAACTTCAACATTTAAAATATCATCATATGAGATCTTTTTTGCATTCATGGAAAATACAGTCTTTATGGCTACACCGTCATCCTCAAGTACGATTTTTCTTCGCGCGATCTGCAAAATCGCGGCAATCAAAAAAATCGCAAAAACAATGGCAGTGTAGATTTGGAAGACGGTGATTTCAAGCCACAAAAGCATGCTGAACAAGAAAAACATCCCAGTGTATGACCAACACGTAATTGAGGTCGGCAAATCAGGTTGATAATAAAAACGTTTTTCCACACAAAACATCCTTTCAATAAGTAACTGTCGGTTACATTATATCAAAAAAACAACGGCGGTATGTTATAGTATATTTAATAATAAGTTAAGAAGAGGTCCAAAATGATCAAACTGTATACAGATGCTGCATTTAAAAACGGAAAAAGCGCAGCAGGAGTCCTTATCGTCAAAAACGGACGGCAGTTCCAGCAAAAGTTTCCATTGAACGAAAAAGACAATCATGCAGCCGAGTTTGTCGCTGCAGCCAAAGGTTTTGAGCAAATAAAAAAGATTGCTCAAGAAGATGAAGCAATCTTTTTTTATACCGACAGCAAAATCGTTTTTGACAGTTTGAACAAGCATTACAGCAAATCATATCCGGAACAGCTTGCCCGTTTGGAAAAGGCAATTCGTCCGTTTTCTTTGATGATTCCGAACCAGATTTCGGATAAAGAAAACCGCGGAGCTCACGAGCTCGC
>JBHADD010000158.1:0-3004 GCA_041854925.1 Ligilactobacillus sp.
AAGAAAGAAGAAAAAGCATTGGAAATTGAAATCTTAAATCTGATTCAACATTTGAGAACGCCTTTTTTAGACGAGGCGATGCGATTTGTCACAAGCCTTGGAAATTTTTCGATAGCATGGGTAATGCTTGCGCTGGTTTTGATTTTGATTCCCAAAACAAGAAAGATCGGCTTGGCGGTAATGGTGGCCGTGATTTTGGATTCGGTTTTGTGCAACGTTATTTTGAAAAATATTTTTCTAAGGCCAAGACCATGCGATGTGAATACTGCGATCAACCTGTTGATTCCAAGGCCTTTAGGGTATTCTTTTCCTTCGGGACATACGTCGGCATCTTTTGCGGCTGTGTCCGCACTCTATTTTTCGGGTGAGAATAAAATTTGGAAGGCAGCGCTTGCGTTGGCAATTTTGATCGCATTTTCAAGGATGTATCTTTACGTTCATTATCCGACCGATGTTCTGGGAGGAATTTTGGTCGGCATCTTTTGCGGGTATGTCGGAAAAATCTGCGTGGAGAGAATTTTGGGTCAAACGTTCAAATTTTGATAAGGATTTTTCATAAAACGGGAATTTTGTAAAATTTGCAAAATGCGAAATAAACATACGTAATCTTAGAAGCTCGAGACTAGGCATAATTAAACGGGGCGTTTGCTTGATGCGGGGTCATTAAGAAGCGAACATAACAGGGAAAATGCTTATGCTGCAAAAAAGGAGCAATCAATTATAAACGTGAGCACGCATAAAAATTTTAGCCGGTTTGAAGGAAGGTTCAAGTTTTTGGGTCAGGGATTCCTGGCTTTTTTTGATGATAAATGCAGTAAATTCGGTTTTGCAATTTAGTTCAAAGTAGGATATGCTTGTGCCAAGGATGGTGATCAAAATGGCAGAATTCAAATATGAAATCATTGAACATCTTGGCGTTATTTCCAAAAGTTCAAAAGGGTGGACAAAGGAACTGAACAAAATTTCATGGAACGGTGGCACTCCCAAATACGACATTCGCGATTGGGCACCTGAGCATGCAAAGATGGGCAAGGGCATAACCTTGTCTGATGATGAGATGGAGAAGCTGAAATATCTTCTGCAAAAGCTATGACTAAAACCAAAAACTCGGATGAGAATTGCAATAAAGCGCAAATCATCCGAGTTTTCAATTTGAGGCATCGTTTTTTCTCAGTCTCTTTTTTATCAGAGATTATTTATCAATGCTGATAATCTTTCTGTCTGATCAGCGGCTCTTTGAATCAATTTCTGTTGCTTTTCGTCATCGTTTCTGAGCGTACAGGATACGCCGCAAGAGACGATTTCTCCGGAATAATCGAGTCCCGTCAGTTTGGCGGTTAATTTGAACGATGCGGACATCAGTAGCCGAGTTTTTCTTTCAGCCTTTCAACGAAGAGATAGGCTGCGGGGCAGTAGAGCGTGTTTTGAATCGTCAAATGGTTGATCTGATAGATCTTTTTGCGATCCGTGTGCGGAAACTCGCGACATGCCTTGGGACGAATCGGGTAAATCGTGCAAAGGTTGTCTGAGCCGAGAAACGGACACGGCATGCATTTGAAAACTTTGTCGCCGTCCTCGTCGACGCGAAGGTATGCATCTTCAAAATGACCGAGGTGCATTCTGAAAGCCTTGGCGATTCTTTCAATATCCGCCTCGGTGAACAACGGCCCCAGATCTTTGCAGCAGTTGGCGCATTTCGTGCAGTCAACGACGTCAAAAATTTCCTGGTGCGTTTCTTTGACGATTTTATCGAGGTGCTTAGGTTTCTTCTTTCGCAAAGTCGCAAGAAATTTTTCGTGCTCCTGATGTTTTTGTTGTGCAAGGTCATGATAGTATTTTATATCAACCATGCCGTCTTTTGTTTTGATTGTTTCAAAATCTTCTTTTGACATTGTCTTGGCCTTTCTTGTTTTAGTCAACAATTTCAATTATAGCACCAGGGTCAACTTTTTGCGGACGTTGTCTGATGAAAAATGCAGAGCTTTGAGGCTGCGTGCACTGTATTTTGCAAAACTGTCTTCGTCTTGGCAAAGCACTGCTATGCATATTGTGATTAGCATGGGAATCAGTTTAATCGGCCTGGCGGCATCCGAAGATTCGATTACGGAACTGCTTGAAATGTAGCAAGACTACCTGATTGATCAGGCAAAAGTCAAAAAGTCGTTCAAGCAGGGAACACCTTGAGCAAAGACGTCGTCAAACTTTCTGATGCTATTCATATTAAGAACTCAGAAAGGATTTCTGACCAGTTGTGTTTTGAAATCAACCAACTATCGCAGACCCAGTGAAACTATTATCTGCTTTACAACGTGCTTGCGGAAAACGGCGTGCGCATTTTTGAATGGAAGCCTGGTTTTTGCCACGCCAAAATGAGCGTGGCAGACGATCGCCTGGCGACGTGCGGAACGATTAATCTTGATTACCGCAGCTTGTATCATCATTTTGAAAATGGATGTTTTATAACGGACGTGCCGGCCGTTCTTTCGATTAAGGAAGATTTTGACGAAACGTTCAAGCAGTGTCGCGAAGTTACTGAAAAGTACAGCGTCAAGTGGAGCGCGCCTCATCGCCTGAGTCGAATGATCATGCGTTTGTTTGCGCAATTGTTATAGTTATGAAAAGGCTTTTCCTGTATTTTCGGCGTGCGGGGAAAATCTTTGTTATTTGAAAAATGCAGTATCCGCATCATGCTGACGGCGGTCGGGTTGAGCAGATTCGCAGCTGTTTGGCAAGCCCGCGATGCGCAACGCTAGATTTGGCAAAAGTTTCAATTACGGGCAAAACGTGGAAAACTGAGATTTGCCCGTAAAACGAGACGGGCGGTTACGGGCAAAACGTGGAAAACTGGGATTTGCCCGTAAAATGAGCTTGCAGACAAAACGGACTTCAGTCAAGTCCTAATTTGTGTGTAAAATATTTTTCCCAGGCACAAGTTGTGCAGGGGATGCGAATGCATCCATGTCTGTCCACTATCACTCTTGAAGGAGCTGTCAAGGGTGCGCCA
>JBHADD010000159.1:0-6507 GCA_041854925.1 Ligilactobacillus sp.
CATTTTCCTGACTCGCAGGATCAAATCAGGCGACTCCCAAGATTCTAAGGACCTTTTCATCCCCCGATTCTCTTCCGCAATATCTTGCTAAAGAGATCACAATTTGGGTATAATGGCCATATATAATTTTTATAGTTGGTCTTTTTTAATTTTGGCAGGAAGGAAGAATGAATCTATGTCATATTTAGGGACACTCAGTCTCGTTTTAATTACTACAGCATTGGCTGGCCACTTCAGCCGCAGAGTCGGCATGCCGGCCGTCATTGGCGAACTGCTCGTCGGCATCGTCTTGGGGCCTGCCGTCCTAGGCTGGGTCACCAACAATTCTTTCGTTCATACCTTCTCTGAAATTGGCGTAATCATTTTAATGTTTATTGCCGGACTTGAAAGTGATTTGGAACTGCTCAAAAAATATTTAAAGCCTGCATTTTCCGTTGCGGTCTGCGGCGTCATCGCTCCCGTCGGATTGGTATTTCTGTTTGGGAAGCTCTTTTCCTTTTCAAATGAACAGGCCATCTTTTTGGGTGTGACGTTTGCTGCGACTTCAGTCTCAATTTCAGTTGAGGTTCTTAAAGAATTGCATTTCCTCGACTCTAAGGAAGGTACTACCATTCTTGGAGCGGCCGTCATCGATGATATTTTGGCCGTCCTGATTTTAAGCGTGCTTGTCAGCATCTTCAGCGACGTTGCAGCCAAGTCGGGCGGGCACGTCCAGTCGAACATCGGGCTCGCATTGGCGCTCCAGGCACTGTATTTTGTAGGAATCTATCTGTTGTTCAAATACATTGCTCCGTTCCTCATGGGCATCGCAGAAAAACTATCGATTCCGTCTTCGGTAGTTCTGATGTCGGTCTTTATCTGCATGGGCATGTCCTATCTTGCAGAAGAAGTCGGCTTAAGCAACGTTGTCGGCGCATTCTTTGCCGGCGTTGCGATTGCACAGACGCCTTGCAAAAAAGAAATCGACTCGAACATCGAACCGATCGGGTATGCGGTGTTCATCCCGATGTTCTTCGTCAGCATCGGACTCAACATGACGTTTGACGGATTCTTTAAAGATCTGATTTTCATTATCCCGCTGACGATTTTGGCATTGCTGACCAAGTGGATCGGTTGCGGATTTGGTGCAAAAATCCTTGGCATGAGCATGCGTTCCGCAGACATCATCGGGGCAGGAATGGTTTCTCGCGGCGAAATGGCGCTGATCATCGCCCAGGTCGGCTATGAGGCAAAATTGCTTTCGAGCGACTTCTACTCCGGCGTGATCATCGTCATCATCCTGACCACGGTGATTGCTCCGTTCATGCTGAAGCATTCAGTCATGGCACAAAAGAAGGCTCTTAAAGAAAAAGAAGCTTAATCAAAAAACAAGTCAAAACAAGCGCTCTGCGTTAACTAGACGCGGGACGCTTTTTTGATTGCCTGATCAGTCAGGCTCCGGTTACGGGCAAAATGCCGTTTTTTTTTTTAGATTTGCCCGTAAATGCCTGCCTTCGACTCTTTTTGCTGTTTCCATCATAGCATGGAAATTGTCCCGCATATGCAAAAACCCGGATTAGATTTACAATTGCTTGCAAATCACCCGGGTTTTTATTTTGAGGCATATTTTTTCAGAGTCCCTTATCCTAAGCCAGTTTGCTATGCTTGATACCGTATCCGAAGTAGATTACCATCCCAATCGCAAACCAGATACCGGATGCGATCCATGTTTCTGCAGAAAGCTGCAGAAGCATTACGACGCAAAGAACTGCGGACAAAATCGGAAGCACCGGATAAAACGGAGCCTTGAAGCCGTCATTTTGCAAATCCTGACGTCGACGAAGCGGGATGATGCCTAGCGAAACGAACGCAAATGCCAACAGCGTGCCGATATTAACCAGATTGGTCAATTGATCCAACGAAACGAATCCGCCCATCAAAGCAATAATAATCGTTACCGCAGCCATGCTGTGTTCCGGTGTCTTGGTCTTCTCGTTGATCTGGCCGAGAAACTTCGGCAAAAGGCCATCGCGACCAATCGAGTAGATCAACCTTGAAGAACTGAAAATCATCGAAACCATCATCGTAAACATCCCGGCCAAAGCACCGACGGAAAGAATACCGGCAAACCAGTTTTGATTGACGGCATGAAGCGCAAAAGCAACGGGATCGGCCACGTCAAGCTTCTTATAAGAAACCATCCCCGTCAAAATAACCGAAACGAGCATGTAGAGTACGGTGCAAATCATCAGCGTACCGATGATTCCGCGCGGCATGTTGCGCGACGGATTTTTGACCTCCGCAGCCGATGCGGCAACGGCATCAAAACCAAGATAAGCGAAAAAGACTTGAGACGCTCCGGCCATTACACCGCCAAATCCAAACGGCATGAAAGGACGCCAATTTGACGGTTTGACGTAAAAACAGCCGACTGCAATGAACGCAATGATGATCGCAACTTTGACGAACACCATAATGCTGTTGACCGTCATTGAGGTTCTGACGCCTCGCGACAAAATCAAAGAAATAAACAAAACAATCAAAATCGCAATCAAGTTGACGTAGGTCCCCTTTGAGGGATCAAACGGACCGCTGATTGCCTTTGGCAGATTGATTCCGAATCCTTCGAGCAATGATTCCATATATGCGGAAAATCCAGTAGAGGTCGCCGCAACGGCGAGCATATATTCCAAGATCAAGGCCCATCCCAAAAACCAACCGACAATCTCACCGAAAACGACGTTCCCAAAAGAGTATGCGGAACCCGCAACCGGCAGAGCAGAAGAAAATTCAGCGTAGCACATGGCTGCAAGCGAACAAACCACTGCAGCGATGACAAATGATAAAATGATTGCAGGACCGCTGTGCATGGCTGCAACCGTTCCGGGAAGAATAAAAATCCCGGTCCCGATTACGATGCCGATTCCCATTGCGATCAAATCAAAAGCTCCAAGCTGTTTGGAGAACTTTTTGTCCGAGTCAAGGTAGCGTGCCAGGCTCTCTTTTCTAAAAATTCTCTCTTTAAAATTCATAAAAGGGCCTCCTGATAAAAATTGTTTCATCTACAAATAATACTTATTTCAGAATTAGATGTCAATTAGAAAGCCCTAGGACGAATGCCCTTTCACACTTCTTTAACCCTTGACACGTCAAAGTTTAAAAATGAGAAAATTTTCTTGGTCCGTCTAATAATTGCTAAAAGAACTATTTTTCAATCCAGCAGTTTCTTAGGATATAGTTTGTGCTATAGGGAACAAATACGAGGCCATGAAGTTTGGGATTAAGCAGATATCCGTTTTCCTGCTGACAAATCGGTGCTACGAAAGCATCCTTTTCAATCAGATCTTTTTCAGCCGCAATCAAGCACTGTCTTCTCCTGCTGAATTTGTTCGCATTTGTAATCAAGGCCTTTTCAATATTGTTCCAGTAGTCCGGATTATTGTAGTCTTTTTTGAGATGTTCGATTCCGCCGTTGACGGCAAAAGCCATCGGATCGATATATCTCGGCTGCCAGGTTCGATAATACATGTCGTAATCATAATCGATTGCCTGCGTCAATTTGTCGTTGACGGCAACTGAATTGAGTCTGATATGTAATCCGGGCAGAATCGTTTCAAGATTCTTTTTGATGATTTTGGCGATTTTTAAGTAATCGCGATTGTCGTTGAGCGTCAAAGTCAGTTCGACTTGATTTTTCCCGATTTCTTTTTTGGCTTGTTCCCACTCGCTTTTGGCCTTTGCTTTGTTCAGGTCAACAATCCTGCCGGCATCTTCTCTGTAGTCCACGTCGTTTTCAGGGTTGTATGAATAGTCGGCCGGAACGATGCCGTAAAGCGCCTGACCATGAAATCCTTTTGTTGTGGCAATTTTTTCACGATCAATCGCGTAAGTCACGGCCCGCCTAAAATGAACGTTTCCCGTCGCCTGTCGTTTCGGATTGAAGCAGATTATCGAAATTTCCGGTATCCGATGATGGTGGAAGCCGCTTTTTGAAGCGAGTTTTTTGTCATAAAAGCAACCAATGCGAGCGTAGTCGTATCTTCCCTTGAAAAAATTTTTCTGAGCTCTTTCTTTGTTTTTATCAACGACGTATGAAAGTCGATTTAGCTTGACGTCTTTTTTGCCCCAATAGTTCTTATTCTTGATCAGTTCCCATTTCAGGCTGCCTGATTCTAATCCCTTGACCGTAAACGGACCGTTAAATACAGTGCTTTCGGATGTCTTTCCGTAGTCATTGCCGTACTTTTCCGCAATTGCATGATTTTGCGGGTAAGTTGCCGAAATGGCCAAAATTTCCTTATAATAAGGCACATTTGCTCTGAATTCGACTTTTAGAGTATGGTCATCAAGTGCTTGGACACCAAGACTTGACAAATCTTTCTTGCCTTCGTGAATCTCCTCTGCATTTTTCAAAATCAAGAGATTCGCCCAGTTGGAAGTGTCATTTTCAGGCGAAAGCAGCTTTTTCCAGGCATAGACATAGTCTTGCGCCACCACCGGATCACCGTTTGACCACTTGGCATCTTTTCTTAGTTCGTAAACGTGGACCTTCCCGCCATTTTCTGTTTTTTCGCTTTTTGCTCCGGCCAAGACCAAGTGACCTTTTTTGTCATAGCGATACAATCCTTCAAAAACGTTTTGATCGGTCACAAGGCTGTTGGAATCAAGACTCTTGGTGGTGTCAAGCGTTTTGATCTTGTCCTGGATTCTCATGACGACCTCTTTTTTGACAGGCTTTTCATGCGACTTTTTTGTCTGATTTCTCGAACATCCGACTGACAAGATGCTACTGACAAGACTTATAGTAATCACAAAAATTTTTCGTGCTTTCATAAAACGTCCCCCTCCTGCCGTTAAAGCGTTTTCTTTATCCGTTATCAATGATACACCTGTAATTTTAGACTACTTTTCCTTCGAGTTCAATCAGATCATAAAAACATTTCGTCATCTGCAGTTTGCACTTATACTTATTAAAACAGGCAACTTATCCTTACAATTTGCCGAGCGCAAAACAGGCTCATGAGTTATAATTAAGTTAGATTATTTTAATTTTGGAGGCTCTCATGAAAATCAACCAATTCGCACATGCCCCGGCAACTTTTGAGACAAAACTTGAAGAATTATCCAAACTGCGCTTCATCAAAGCTGGCGCACAAGCGGAAGATCTGAACCTGCTTTGGAAAAATCTTCTTTTGAAATGCTTTCCGCAAGCCAAATGTCTGGCTCAAAAGCATGAAAAATTAGCTTCTCTGGCTGCTACCAAGACCGAATCCGTCCCGGAATTCATCGAAAAAAAGACTGTCAATCTGACCGTCTTCTACGCTGTTGCCATGCAGCTTTTGCAATTTGAGCCCGACACTGAATTTGACATCGACAATCCGCTCAAATCAATGGACGAGCTTGGCATTTTTCACGCAGACAAGCTTGAAGATTCAACCGACCTGATCAGTGCCTTCTACGATCTTCTGGCAACTCACGGCAAAAACGGCCAGACGCTGCTCGATCATCTCGGAAATCTTGGCTTCTTCGTTGATTTCTATGACCTGCCCGTTTCCGAAAAGCCGGTCTTCTTCAACGGCAAGGCCCAGCCAGTCTTTGACACGACCAAACTGATTTTCGAAGTCGTCTACGTCGAATCCGATCTCGACACGGATCATGACGGCAAAGCCGATTTGCTCAAGGCAGAAATCATTCGCCCCAAAGACACGGAAGAAGGTCTCAAAGTTCCCGCGCTTTATACGGCCAGCCCTTATAATCAAGGAACAAACGATGCCACAGTAGAAGCCATGACGCATGACGTCAACGTCAAGCTGATGCGCAAAACGCCAGATTCCTTGACCTATGACGAGGTCAAATACACTGCAAAACCAAAAACAGAGGTCAAAAAACAAACCGTCAACGGCACCGTCAAGTCGGCCAACGAGACTTTCCCGCGCGAATTTTCATATACGTTAAACGACTACATGCTGGCACGCGGATTTGCCGCCGTCTATGCGGCCGGCATCGGCACGATGGACTCCGACGGCTTCAGGACGTGCGGATCCAAAGAAGAAACCGAATCGACGACCGCAATCATTGAATGGCTTGCCGGCAACAGGAAGGCTTTCATCGATAAGACGAGCGGCATCGAAATCAAAGCATGGTGGTGCAACAAGCACGTCGCAATGACCGGCAAATCATACCTCGGAACGCTCGCCACTGCTGCTGCAACCACCGGCGTCGAAGGACTGTCGACGATCATCTCGGAAGCTGCGATTTCAAATTGGTACGACTATTACAGAGACGGTGGCCTGGTCGTTGCACCGGGAGGCTTTCCCGGTGAAGACGCCGACGTTTTGGCAGAAGACTGCTTCAGTCGTCGCAAGCAATACGGTGATTTCTTGCACGTCAAAAAATATTGGGAGGAACACCTTGCAAAAATCACGCGCGATCAGGATCGGACAACCGGCAGCTACAACGCGTTTTGGGATGCAAGAAACTACTTGAAAGACGTTCAGAACATCAAATGCGACGTCGTGATGGTCCACG
>JBHADD010000160.1:0-3318 GCA_041854925.1 Ligilactobacillus sp.
ATTGCTTCGATCCATTCTATCTCTTGGTGCATTTTAAGTCTCTCTTTCCTGCGGGACGTGTAGCGTCCAATGGTGTCAATTTGCGACCCAGTAAGCTAAAGAAAAAAGTACAACAACAATTATATTAATCTGAATTGTTCTCATACCTCAATCACACCTTGAATTATATCAGTTACCCTTACAATTTGCAAGCCTCAAACATGTTCAAATCAAATAAAAAAACGGAAAATACTTATTCAGACAAGTATTTCACCGTTTTTTTACGAACATTTAAAATTATCTCATGCATTTAAAACAGATATCTTCGAACTTATTGCATGATAACGTTTGAAATCAGGCCCATATTTGGAACAATCGAAATATTTCAAAAAATTCAATGACGCTTGCGAAAACTTGATGCCGGAATGCCAAGCTGCTCCCTGTATTTTGCAAGCGTCCGGCGGGACACTTTCAGCCCCCCTTCTTTCAGCCTATCCACGATTTTTTGATCGGACAAGGGGTGTTTCTTGTCTTCGTTTTCAACAATCAAGCGAATCTTTTGCTGAATCTCATCTGCGCTGACGTTTTCGCCATTTTCTCCCGCATAGGAAACGGCATGGGAAAAGAACGACTTCAGTTCCATGACCTTTCCTTCATACAATAGATACTTTCCGCTGACGGCCCTGCTGATTGTCGATTCGTGAAGCTGAAGTTTCTGGGCAGCGTCACGCAGCAAAAAAGGCTTGAGAGGATGATTGCTTTTGATAAAAAAATCATGCTGCCGTTCAACGATCAAGCGCCCTAATCGAAGCAGCGTGTTTCCGCGCATCAAAACGTCTTCTTGAATCTTTTCAAATTCGTGCCGTTTTTCTTTCAGGTAATCCAAAACATGCTTGTCAGAACTGTTTTTCAAGCTTTCATAGTACTCTTTTTTAAAGCGAATCTCCGGATTGCTTTCCTTGGTCAATTTGACTTCAAGACTTCCGTCAGGCTTTTTTTCGACAACCAGATCGGGCTCGATATAACCAACTTCGCTTTGATCATAAATCGCCCCCGGTGCGGGCGACAAAGTTTGAACGTAATCAAAAATTTTTTGAACGTCTCCGATTGAAATACAGTGCTTTTTAGCTATTTTTGACCACTTGCGATTCGTAAAATCTTCAAAATCTTCTCTGAGGATTTTCTCTGCATTTAACGGTGCCGACCTGTCATATTGAACTTGCAAAATCAGACATTCCTGCAGATTTCTGGCCCCCGTTCCGGGAGGATCGAGCTGTTGCAAAAGCGTCAGAGCATCAAGCATCAGGACTTTGTCAATGCCTTTTTCTTTTGAAAGTTTTTCCAGATCAGCTTTTAAATAGCCATTTTGATCAAGCTGTGAAATGAAATAAACAACCATGTCTCTGATCGGCGTTTTTCTCATCGTCAGCTTGACCTGATCCATCAGGTAATCGTACAACGACTGTGCTTTTTTCTCCACTGCAAATTCTGCAATGTCATGTTCGTTTTGATGATCAAGCCCGCCCGTCACGTATGAATGCGAAACATTGACGATCATGAACGGATTCTCAAGTTCGACGTTTGAAAGAAAATTATGCAGATCTTCGGAACCGTACTTCAAAATTCGAATCGACTGCTGCATCTGCTGTGTCATTGCCAATTTTTGAATCTGTTTTTGCTGCTGTCCAAATCCTTGTTTCAAAGCCAAAAACTCACCTTCTTTCAAAATATTCTTGTAATTCACATGATATTAGACTAAAATAATATGAGTACGCACCGCTAGTGTAATGGATCGCACGCAAGATTCCGGTTCTTGTAATCTGGGTTCGACTCCCAGGTGGTGCATAACTATTATTAGAACGCTTTCACAATGAATTGTCAAATCTTTTTTAATGCAGGGTGCGTCAGAAATGTTTTTCTGAGCACCTTTTTTATTCGTTTCACTCCTAAAGGTTAGCATAGTTTGTAACCGATTGAAAATTTTTGGACTTTTTAGGTGCATATGATTTGACCATTTTTGACCTATGAGTTAAACTAGCAATACAAACAGTTGAGTGATAGACTATTACATAGTTAGTTTAACAATCAGGAGGCTTTCAATATGAACTTAGTTCCTACAGTCATCGAGCAATCAGCCCAAGGCGAACGGGCTTACGACATTTATTCTCGTCTTTTGAAAGATCGCATCATCATGGTTTCAGGCGAAGTCACTGATGATATGGCAAATGCTGTTATCGCACAGCTTCTCTTCCTGGATGCTCAGGATTCAGAAAAAGACATCTATATGTACATCAACTCGCCAGGCGGCTCAGTTTCTGCCGGCCTTGCAATTTATGATACGATGAACTTCGTCAATGCCGACGTCCAAACGATCGTCATGGGCATGGCTGCCTCAATGGCTTCCGTCTTGTCAACGGCCGGCGCAAAGGGCAAACGCTTTGCGCTTCCGAACTCTGAAATCATGATTCACCAACCGCTTGGCGGAGCACAGGGGCAGTCGACGGAGATCCAGATTGCAGCCGAACACATCTTGAAGACGCGCAAACTGATCAACCAAATCTTGGCAGATCACTCAGGTCAAGACATTGAAACGATCAACAAAGACACTGAACGCGACAACTTTATGACGGCACAACAAGCAGTTGATTACGGCTTGATTGACGGCATTATGAAAAACAAGAAGAAACTCAAATAGTCACAGAATTTTAAAAGCCGTGTTCCTTTACGGGAGCACGGCTTTTTTGCACTATTGTCAACATCTCAAAAAGTTGTCAAAACAGCATCTTGAAGCAAAAGATTTTGATCTGCAAGTTTTTGAAAATCATTGTCATGAGAAACGACGATGATCGTCTTTTTATCTTCTTGAAGTTTTTTCAAAACGTCCATTATGGCCGCTGCATTTTGAAAATCAAGATTGCCTGTCGGCTCATCGGCAACAAGCACGTCAAAAGGCTTGAGGATTGCCCTTGCAATTCCGACCCTCTGCTTTTCTCCGCCGCTTAATCTATACACGGTCTTGTCCAAAACATCTGCAGTCAAACCCGTTTTCTTCAAAGCATCCGTCATCTCAGGTTCCCCGATTTTTTGACAAGCGAGTTTCAAATTCTTCCTGACGGTCTTGTCGTCCAAAAGAAAATAGTTTTGAAATACAAATGAAAAATGCCTTCCCCATAATTTTTGGCGCCTGATTTTTTTTAAAGGCAGATTGTAAAATTTAAGTTGAACATTTAAGTGGACAGAAAAACCCATCAAGGTCTTTAATGGTGTTACCACAACATTCCATTAGAAAGAAGGACCTTAATGGGCACCACTATTTTATCATTCCAGAACCGCGTTGTC
>JBHADD010000161.1:0-4793 GCA_041854925.1 Ligilactobacillus sp.
ATCAGTATTCGTTGCAGCTTGTCGCAAACAACAGCTTTGATCTTGGCGTCTGCGACGGATACATTATTACGGGGATGCGAAACAGCGACTATGAGTGGATTTCTCGAATCGAAAAACCAGTAATTTTGTTCGGGGAAAATCTGTACGGATATGATTTTGTCGATACGAACAATAAGAAAGGCGGGATGCTTTCAACGCGCTATGCGCTTTCGTTAGGGTATGACAAAGTCGTTTTTATCGGCATTGATTTGAAAGAGCCGTTCGAATATTCGCGAGAACGTGGCTATATCCAAGTGATGCAGGAATCTTTGAAGGAACCTGAAATCGTGCGGGTGGAAAACCATTCACATAAGAGTCAAGAAATGCTTCAAAAAAATTGGGAGAAATATCCCAAAAATACGGCATTTATCTGTGCCAGCGATCGGATTGCCGTTGGAATCGAGCGAGCAATCCAAGAAAATGGTGCAAGCATTCCCGATGATTACGGGATCATCGGCTATGACGGAGTCTTTTTGGACCAGGTCGTGTCGCCAAGGCTTACGACGATCAGACAAGACGTTGCCAAATTAGGCGAAATCTGCGGCGAGATGCTGCTCAACAAAATCGAACAAAAGGGTAAAAAACAAGGATTCAAGCTGCTTGATCCGACGCTCGTCAAAAGAGAAACGACGCGCTGAGAGGAAAGCGTCGGAAAAGGTTAGTGAAAGGCGGAAAACTGTTATCGTTAACAATTTGAAACCGCTTGCTAAGAATTCGTTCTGCCCTTAAACTCATAATTGAACGTATCATGCGAAGAAGGAAGGCTTTTTTGAGTGAAAATCAAAAAATATCAGGACAGAATCATCTATCAGATATATCCGAAGAGCTTTAGGGACTCTAACGGAGACGGAATCGGCGATCTGCGGGGGATTATCGGAAAACTGGAATATTTAAAAGATTTAGGGGTCAATACGATTTGGCTGAATCCAATTTTTGTTTCGCCACAAATTGATAACGGTTACGATGTGTCGAATTATTATGCTCTTGATGAAAAGATGGGCACTCTGCATGATTTTGACGAATTCGTCGAAACTGCACATTCGTTAGGTTTGGACGTGATTTTGGATTTTGTCATGAATCATACTTCGGACAGGCATCCGTGGTTTAAAGATGCGATCTCAAGCGAGCGCAGCATTTATCGCGACTATTATTTGTGGGCAAAGGGAAAAGACGGCAAATTGCCGAACAACTGGGGCTCATTTTTTGGCGGCAGCGTTTGGGAAAAAGATCCGCAAGCATCTGACGTTTATTACTTTCACTTGTTTGACAAAAAGATGCCCGATTTGAACTGGAGAAATCCCGAAGTGAGACGTTCGATGGCAGATATTGCCAAGTTTTGGATCGATCATGGCGTTGACGGGTTCAGGCTTGACGCTTTTATCCATATTGCCAAGGCCGATTTTGAGCAAAACATGCCTTCTCATGGAAAAAAAGGTCCGATCGTTGCCGAACCATTTTTTGCAAACATGCCGCTTGTTCAAACGTATCTGCACGAATTCGTGAAGACGCTGCGCGAATATAAGCCGGATATTTTCATTTTAGGCGAAGCAGCCAGCGCAGACATTGATCTGGCAGTTGATTATACGGACCCTTCAAAGGAAATGTGCGACACGGTCGTAACCTTTCGCTATTTTGAAGATGATAAGAGCAGGCTCGATCCGAAACTTCCAGAATTCGGTCAGCCGTTGCCGCTTAAAATCGAAACGTTCAAGGATACGATGGTTACGTGGCAAAAACGCTTGCAAAAAATCAGCTATCCGACGCTTTATTGGAACAACCACGATATGCCGCGGATTTTGACGCGTTTTGCTGCCGAAAGCAAACATAAGAAGGCGGCGGCCAAAATGCTTGCGACTTTGATGTATCTGCAGCGCGGCGTACCCTGCATTTATTATGGCGAAGAAATTGGCATGGAGTCTGCAAATCTGCCAAAAATCAGCGATTTTGAAGACCAGCAGGCAGACGAATTCTTCAAAGAAGCAAAAAAAGCCGGTGCAACGGAAGCAAAATGCCTTTCGATGCTTTCAAGAAGCCACAAGATGGCTGCAAGAACGGTGATGCAGTGGAACGAAAGCGAGTATTACGGCTTTTCAGCGACTAAACCTTGGAAGTACGGCCAGACGAACGACGTGAACGTTGCAAGCGAACAAAACGATGGTACGAGCATCTTGAATTTTTACAAAGCCGTGCTTAAACTGAAGAAAAAGCCGTTGTTTGTTGAGGGTAATTTCGTTTTAGCCGACACGACGGACGATTTGTACGTCTATAAGCGGACGCTTGGCGACAGCGAGGCTTGGGTGATCTGCAACTTGGCCGATGACGTTACGAAATACAGAGTTCGCGGAAACTTGGGCGACAAGCACATCGTTTTGCAAAACGGTAGTCTGAGTCTCGATGAAGAAAACGTTTTAACGCTTCCGCCGTTCGGAAGCCTTGTCTTTATGACAGAATAATGGAAGAGAGGGAACGCAATGGAAATTTCAGCATTATATCATCGCCCGGACAGCGAGATGGCATACCTTAAGACAGAAGATGCTTTTCAGATTCGCTTGAGAACAAAGCACGGCGATGTCAAAGAAGTCAAGCTGCTTTACGGAGATCCGTACGGAAACAAGGTCAACGAAAAAGATGAAAGCACTTGGGAGCATGACGTCGTTTTGATGGAAAAAACGTTTGAAACCAAATATCACGACTATTGGGAAACGGAAGTCAAGATGCCTTTGAACAGGCTGCAGTATGCGTTCCGTTTGGTTGGCAACGATGGAGAAGAGATATTATATGATGACAGACGCGTAATGCCTTATACGGAAGAAAACGAAGGAAAGCTAGCCTGTTTCAGAATGCCTTATCTGCATGAAATTGACCGCGTCAAAACACCCGAATGGGTCAAAAAAACGGTTTGGTATCAGATTTTCCCGGAAAGGTTCGCAAACGGCGACAAGACTAACGATCCGAAGGAAACTCTTCCTTGGGGGAGTGCCGATCCGACACCGACGAACTTTTTTGGCGGTGATCTGAAGGGAATTCTTGATCACTTAGACTATTTGCAGGATTTGGGCGTAAACGGACTGTACCTGTGTCCGATTTTTACCGCAATGTCCAATCACAAGTACGATACGGTCGACTATTTTGGAATCGACCCTGCATTTGGCGACAAGGAGACGCTCAAAGAATTGGTTGATGCCGCCCATGAACGTGGGATGCACGTCATGCTTGACGCAGTTTTCAACCATATGGGCGATTTTTCGATGCAATGGAAAGACGTGCAAAAGTACGGCGAAAAGTCCAGATTTGCCAAATGGTTCCACATCAACAAATTCCCCATTTCTTATGATGAGACGGAAAATGCAGAGCACGCAGAAAATTTGACCTACGAGGTCTTCGCAACGACCCCGCATATGCCAAAACTCAATACCGCCAATGAGGAAACGGCAGAATATCTGCTTGAGATTGCGCAGTACTGGATCAAAGAATTTGACATTGATGCCTGGCGGCTTGACGTTGCAAACGAAATTGATCACCATTTTTGGAAGAGATTTTATGCAGCAACGCACGAATTAAAGTCGGATTTCTACATTCTCGGCGAAGTCTGGCACAGTGCACAGGAATGGGTTGAACAAGAAGAGTTTGATGCTGCGATGAATTATCCGTTTACTGAGTCGATTGCGCTTGATTTCGTCAAGCACGAAACGACGGCGAGTGAAATGGTATCGATGCTTTCCGAACATTTGATGAAATATCGCGATCAGACAAACGAAGTCATGCTAAATGCCATGGATACGCATGATACGGCTCGACTTTTGACGCTTTGTCACGGAAACAAGAAACTTCAGCGTCAGACGCTTGCGTTCATGTTTACGCAGCCTGGTGCTCCTTGCGTTTACTATGGCACGGAAGTCGGACTTGACGGCGGCTTTGATCCAGGATGTCGCAAGTGCATGATTTGGGATGAGGAAAAACAGGATCACGAAATGTTTGCGTTCATGCAAAAGCTGATCAAGCTCAGAAAAGATTACTCAGACGTTTGGTCGAAGGGAAAAGTCGAATACAGGAACGTTTGTGACGAAACGAACAGTCTTGAAGTCGTCAGAAGTTTTGAAGGAGTTGAGCTGCATTGCTTCTTTAACTTGGGCGAAAAAGAACTTGAAGCGCCTTGTTTTGGCGAAGTCTTGCTCGGACAAAACGTTAAAGACGACAAGGTTGAAAAAGACGGCTTCATCATCGTAAAAAAATAAAGATAAATTTGCCGAGGATGGGGAAAAACTCTGCCTCAAATCAGGAACCCTGATGATTTGCAAATAATTGCAAATCATCAGGGCTTTTTCGTATGCATGACAATCGCTTGCTATGATGGAAATAAGAAAAAAGTCTGTTTTCATTTTCATGGATCAAAACGTCCTGTACATAATCGAGAAACTTCGAGAGCTGCCTTTTACGGGCAGATTTCAAAAAACGGCATTTTGCCCGTAGGTTATTTGAAACATATACGTTTTGCCGACATGGACAGCCGTGTGATCGTGGGTATTTAGCATTTTTAGGGGGACGTGCCCCGCATTTAATGAAAAGGAAATGATGTCTGCAAAAGCAACCAACAGCATAATGTAAGCGTTATAATCTGTTATCGGTAACATCTTGTAATCGGTTGCATAAGAAAATTTGATGAAGCATAATAAGACTTGTAAGAAAACGAATTAACCTGAAGGGGGATTTAAAATGAACAAATATGTAAAGAAAGCTAGTGTTTTGGCTGCTGC
>JBHADD010000162.1:0-2746 GCA_041854925.1 Ligilactobacillus sp.
CTTGCTTCCGATATTGGATTTGAAACCGTTTTGGACATTTCCCCGGCAGTCTTAAACGAACTTGAAATATCCTATGACGATCTGAGCTTTTTTAAAGAATTGGGTGCAGACGGAATCAGACTTGACGAAGGCTTTGATGGCAATAAAGAAGCTCTTTTATCCTATAATCCCTACAATCTTGCCATCGAACTCAATATGAGCAACGACGGACTTCCGTCGCTTGAAATGCATCGTGATCTGTCGATTGAAGTCCAAGCAAAACATCTTTTTGCCACAAACTTGATTGATACCGTCATCATCGGCAATGCATATGCTTCATGTGATGAACTCAACGAGGTTGCAAACATTGATCCGTATTGTTTCGATTATCTTGAAAAAGCTTCACCGCTTGAAAAAGAAATCTGCCAGGACAACATGCATATGCGACGCGGAGACATTACCGATCTGACTGCTCGCTCAACTCAGGTCAGAGTCAAATACCACGATCGCAAAAATCCGCCGCATGATAACGATCATGAATTCTCACGAGGAGACGTCGTCATCGGAAATGACGATTTCGGAAAATACAAATACGAACTTCAAATCGTGATGAAACAGCACAAAGATTCTCGCAAGAATCTGGTCGGAAAGATTCGTCCTGAAGAACTTCCGCTGCTCGAATTTTTAACGCCATGGAAGAAATTCTGGCTTAGCGATAATCAATAAATCACACCAAAGAACCTCTCATCTGATTGACAAGAGGTTCTTTTGAGCATAAAAAAAGACGCTACGCCTCAAAACAGACGCAACGCTTGTTTTCATTATTATCGATTAGCCTTAAATTTCGGAGGCAAAATCAAGTTTAATGTTGTTGGTTAAAACATCCGTATAACTGTAGGATACGCGTTCAACCGAATTTTTACCGTCATCGTCAAGTTCAACGATGAATATTGCCGGAAACGTTTCTTTCAGGACACCGTGGCACTTATTCACTTTTTTACGTCCGATATGAGACGTGATCGTCAAACTGGCACCAATACAACTATCAAGTTTATTCTTAATATCAGCTAATCTATTTGGCATGACCTCACCCTCCCGTGAAACAATTGTAACATAGTTTTACAGGGAAAGCAATATTATACCACATTGCCAAAGCGACTTCAATAAATTATTTCTAATTTATTTTCTCTGCAACCAGATTATCAGCAAGCAGCACCATTTGTGAGATGCTTAGTCGTTCAGCTCGAACAGCTTTTTCTATCCCTGAATTTTCAAGCGCTCGTTCAAGTTTTTCCTTTGTAGCGGGATCATTGCCATACAACCCTTGCAGATTGTTCCACAGGCTCTTTCTTCGATGAAGAAAAATCCCTTTGACCATTTTTTTAAAAAATGGTTCATCAACCGGAACGTCCGTCTTTTCATCTTTATGATTTAAAGCAATGATTGCCGAATCGACCTTCGGCTGCGGCATAAACACTGTTTTGGGCACGATAAATGCAATTTTGGCATCCATTTCGTACTGAACGGCAACTGAAAGGGAACCATAATCCTTCGTACCCGGTTGAGCTGCCAAACGATCAGCAACTTCTTTTTGCATCATGACGACGATCGTTTCGAAATCAACGTCAACCTCAAGCAGATGTATGATGATCGGCGTCGTTATATAATACGGCAGATTGGCAACCAACTTGATTTTGTGCTTGCCGTCAAAATTTTTGGCGATCAGTTCTTTCAAATCGGCTTTTAAAACGTCCTGTTCCACAATTTTAACGTTATCGTAAGGCGAAAGCGTTTCAGAAAGAACGGGAATCAATCGCGAATCAATTTCCAAAGCCATCACTTGATGTGCGCTTTTGGCAAGCTGTTCCGTCAATGCCCCGATTCCCGGGCCGATTTCGATCACGTCGTCGTCTGCGTTGACTTCTGCCGCAGCGACAATCTTTTTTAAAATATTCAAGTCGGTCAAAAAGTTTTGCCCGAGACTCTTTTTAAAGGTCAGGCCATATGTTTCCATAATGGCGCGTGTCCTTGCTTTCGAAGCTATTTCAGGTAATTCGTTACTCATTTCACTTCTCCTCTTCAAGGTGCTTCAATGCTTCTTCAAACTCTTCTTTGGTAATCTGAAAAAGATTCAGACGTTTTTGCAGCTGTTTTCCGTTTACGTACCCGATTCTCAGATATTCGCATAATCTTCTTCTGCGCTCTTTGGCGCCTGCTCCGTCGATCAAACCTGCCGAAAACAGATCGGATCTTGTAATCGTCTCTTCCGCATCGGGTTCTTCGGTATAAAGATTGCGTAATGCTTCTCGAATCGCTTCCGGAGAGGCGTGTTCGACCCCAAGGCTCCCTTTGTGGTCGGGCACTGCGTCGCGCCTGTTTAAAAACGCGTGTTTCACTCCCGGAACTGCCTCTTGAATAATTTTTCTGATTTTTTCACCTGAAAAATCCGGATCGGTAAACACGATCACGCCGCGTTTTTCCTGTAATTCTTCAATTTGATCCAGCGTTTCATCGCTGATTGCGGATCCTCTTGTTTCGAGCGTATCCGCATTTACTGCCATGTTGATTCTTTTCGTATCGTCTTTTCCTTCAACGACGATCACTTCTCTGATTTTCATTTTATCCATCGATTCTCAATACCCTTTTCGTATTCTCATAAGTTTTCTCAGCCAAATCTTCTGCGGAAATTTTCAGTTCTTTGGCGATGAATTCAAGCGTATAACGCGTCATCGAGGGCTCATTCATCTTCCCGCGAAACGGCATCGGA
>JBHADD010000163.1:0-3445 GCA_041854925.1 Ligilactobacillus sp.
CATCGCTGCTCATCTAACATTTTACATAATTTAATTAAAAAATTCCAGTGTTATTTCACATTTCATTCTAGCTTTTATCAAATATTTCACAAGCCATCCGTCTGATGCTGTTGCGCGCACGATAAACTTTGGTGTGAGTCTGTTTAAGATGCCGCGAAATCTCCATTTCGGTGTATCCTTTCAATTTATATTCAAGATATTTGCGTTCAAACTCGTTGCATCTTCTGAACAGTTCGCTTAACTGATCCTTGATGGTGACCAGTGTTTCAGCATCAACGTCATTGTCCGGAAGCTTTGCAAAATAATCATTAGATGTTTCATCGACGACATCCGTTCTGTGTTCTTCTTCACGCTTTTTTCTTCTCAATTCGTCCAGAATCCCCCATTTTATCTTTTGATACAAATATGCGTTGATCCTGTTTTCGTCTGCATCAGGATCCCTGTTCATCAATTCGACGTAGCCGTTGACGAATAAAATCATCCCCAACACGACATAATCATCATAACTGCTTGAATACCTGCTTATTCCGAAACGCTTGATGATTCCGTAGATCATCCCTTCATGATTTTTTTCTTTCATATATTCGACTGCTTCTTCTTCATATTCTCCCATGGACATCCCCCCCGTTTTTCAAGATAGTTGTTATTTTAAGGGATACTTTGACTCGAAGAAACCTGTAATCTCATTTTGGACTATTTTTCAAGCAAGCTGTTTTGAACCAGAAATAGTTGCCATTTGTGTTAAAAAGAGGTCTTCAGTCCACTTTGCTCGAAATGTATCAAAAGCTAATATTACATTTATATTAAAATAAAGAAAAAACTTGATTTAATTTAAATTACATTTTAAACTGAAATTGTTCTTTTCAAAAAGAACGCCAAAATTTAACTATTATTGGGGGAATTATATGAGCAAAAAACAGGAATCCAACTGCGCTTGTTGTCAGGTAGTTGATTTTTCAAAAGACGGCTTCAAGCATTTGATGCGGCATGCCGTGTTTGAAAGAGAAGCAAAAATCGACATTTGCAAAACCAATCTGATCTTGAACTTCAGGCCAAATGAGGGTGAATACCCTGAATTTGCCAGGATCAATGCCATGCTTGTTGAAGCTGATCGCGTGATCGTTACTCAAAAACAGACCAAGCGCCTGATCAACGAATTGATCGAGACGCAGGGAATCGGACTTTTCGTTGACCGTGCCTGCCTTGGGCTTAAGCAAAAAAAGCGCATCGCTCCTTTGAGCTACGTGTGGGGGGAAATTGAGCTTATGCCACTTGGAGGAACGTATCGTCATTCAACGAACTGGATCATGCTGAACAAGGTCAAACTTGACTTGCGTTCCGGTGAAAAAACGATGGCCGTCACGTTTTGCGACAGTCAAACATGCTATCTCTTGCCGACGTCGCCGCAAATGTACTTTGAAAACAAAAAAAACTGCAGATATATCTATGAAAAAGAACACCAGGTCATCGGTGAAGTTTTGAATGCATTTAATTTGAGCAAAACGATTGAAATCTATGAGAAATTTTGCCAAACAGAGTTTAATGAAGAAGATACTCCGATTGCTGCGCTCAAGCAAAGCGCACGCAAGCTTTTGACGGATTCGATTTTAAAAATGCTTTTTAATGAAGAAGAAATCACTGAGATGCTGTTTGCTGACGTCATGAACGGAATCAGCAGCAGATACGATAAGCTTAATTCGTAGAGACGAAAAAAACTTGGAACTCACTTGAGTCCCAAGTTTTTTTTACATATAATCAAGTACCGTCGTCTGCATGATCTTTGTGCCCATCGCAAGCGTTGACTTGTAAGCAAGCATCTGGTTTTGATATTCCATGTACTTTTGCGCAATATCAACGTCCTGACGCGTCGACAACGTGTTCTTCAGCGTTATCTTCTCGCTGTCATTACGATCTTTGGCCGCATCGATACGGTTTTCGATTGCACCGATGCGAGTGTTGTAATTGACGATGTTGTTCTTGAACACGTCGACTTCGCCGAGCTTCTTCGACAAGTCTGCGATCGATGCTTCGTCATGCTTGTCAAGGTCGGCGACGAGTTCGTTAAAGAACGTTCCCAAATCTTTTCCGGCACCTTGAGCGTTCATGATCGAATTGCCGTTGGTCAGCAGATTGATCGAAACGCCATTGGAAATTTCACGCACAAGCTCGGTTTCATCGCCGTTATACTTCAGGCCGTTGACTTCGCCGTTTGCATCCTTCGTGACTTCAAACGGCGGTTCCGTCGTTTTTGACCCGCCAAAGATGTAGCGTCCGTCATAGTTGGTGTTCATTGCGTCAACGACCGTGCCGATTTCCTGCTGAAGTTCGGACTTGTATGCCTTATATTCAGAATCGGTCAAAGAACCAGAGTTGTTAGCGGAAACGATAATGTTGCGGATGTTGTTCATCGACTTTTCAACCAGCTGCAAAGCACCGTCCTGAGTCGTCGTCCAGTCCTTGGCATCGCTGATCGTCGTTGCGTATGAACTGTTTTGTGAGATGGCCACATTCAAGTCGAGAATCTTTGAAACAAGCAGTGGATTGTCGGAGGACTTGTTGACTTCCTTCAGACTTGCCAGCTGATTCATCGTATTTTGAACCTTGTTTGTCGTTGTTGCCAGATTATTCAAGAAATCGGCATTAACCATATTAGTCGAAATTCGCATCTAAATCACACCCCCGTCTTGTTGACAAGCGTATCGAGCATTTCTGCAATTACGCTCAGCACTCTGGTATTTGCCTGGAAGCCTTGTTGGAACTTGATCACGTCGGACATTTCTTCGTTGATGTTGACGCCTGACATTGATTGATTCTTGGTTTCCAGGTTGTTCAAAACAACCTTTTGCGCAGCCGCCATGTTGTCTGCCTTTTGCTTTGAGATCCCGTTTTTCGTCACGATATTGTTGAACGTTTCGGCAAAAGTCTGACCGTCCTGGCTTTCGGTAAATTTCATCGTTGATTCATCATAAGTATCAAGATCGGCATTGCTGACCGGCGTTTTGAACTTCGTCTTCATTGCCCAGGAAACGGCCAACGCTCTGGATCCGTCGCCGGCACTGCCCGTGCCGTCAAGCGCCTTTCCTGCCGGAATCTTTGAAGGATCCTTCGCAATCGCATCGTTGACCTTGAAGTCAAGCGCATATCTTGAAGGATCTTTGCCCAACGTGAAGAATCCGTCAAGTTTGTCTTTTCCGCCGGTCATGACCATGTTGATGACCTTGCCGATTTTTGCGATGAAGTCATTCAGTTCGTCCATGTGTTCAAGGATTTCCTTGGCAGATTCCTGATAGCCGCCCATGTCGCCTTCTGAAGTCTTGATTTCGGAATACGTTTCGTTGCCTGCATCATCTTTCTTCGTCAGCATGACCGTGCCGACTTCGGCCTGACGACCCAAAGCAACGTTTGCCTGTGATGAATCGCCGCGATCAGATACAAGCGCATTGCC
>JBHADD010000164.1:0-7171 GCA_041854925.1 Ligilactobacillus sp.
ATAAGGAAATCAGGAAGAAGATGGGAATGACCTCAGCTCACCTGGCCGACATTTATGACAGCATTCAATACCTTTCATCGGTTTCGCTTGAAAGCACGCTTTATTCCAATAGCGATGAAACGGTCGTAGTTCAAGACACGCTAAAGGATTCCAAAGCTCCGAGCGGAGAGCGGGAATTAATCAAGCAAGAGAGAAAAAAAGAACTGGTTGAAGCAATCAAGCGTCTCTCGGAACGTGAACAGCTCGTTTTGAGTCTGTATTACGAAGAAGAGGCGACACTAAAAGAAATAGCCGCAATTTTGGATGTTTCGATTGCCCGCGTTTCACAGATTCACGGCCGGGCGATTGCCAAGATCAGAGGCTATATTGAGGAGGCAAATCAGGAATGATCAGATCAATTGATACCTTGAAAAGCAATTTTGAAGTATTGCAAAAAAGGCAGGAAGCAATTTCTGCAAATATTGCCAACGTAAATACGAACGGTTATCAAGAAAAGAAACTGTTCCAGTCGACTCTGAAAAACGTTCAGCTGCACAACTTCATGGGCGGCCTCAAAAATGAACAGCGCGTCAACGTCGGAAATTTCACGTTCGGAAATCAGATAGACGGTTCATATTTGAATACGCAGTCCGGTTCGATGCATGAAACGGACTTGAAAACGGATTTTGCAATTAACGGAGCAGGCTACTTCACGGTTCGCATGAACAACGGTCAGATCGGCTATACGAGAAACGGCAATTTTACCGAAAACCGTCAAGGACAGCTGGTAACTCAAGAAGGATACACTGTTCTGGGGGCAAACGGCCAGGCGATTCAAGCAAATGAAGCCAATCCGAACTTCATGATCGTTTCGTTCAACAATGCGTCGGCTTTGCAAAACCAAGGCAATACGATCTATACGAGCAATGCCGCAGGAACGCAGATCAGAGGCGAAGTCGTACAAGGCATGCTTGAAGGATCAAATACGGATACGGCACAAAACATGGTGGATCTGATTCAGACTACACGTGAATTTGAAGCCAACCAAAAAGTTTTAAGCACTGCCAACCAAACGCTCAACAAAGCCGTAAATGAGCTTGGCAAGATTTAGCGGAGGATTTAACAATGAACATGAGTCAGATTTTGTCCATCAGTCGTTCAGGGCTTAATGCCTTTCAACGCGAAATGGACGTCGTTTCAAACAACCTTGCGAACGTCGATACGCTCGGATACAAGGACAAACGAACAACGTTTCAGGAACTTTTGAACAACGGAACCAACGCAAACGAGGTCGGCCTGTCGCAAAATGCAGGCAACGTTGCCATCAATGCCGGACTCAACGTGCAGCAGGTCAACGAAAATCCAAGCCAGGGAGCGTTCAAATCGACTGCTGGAACTTATGATTTGGCAATTGACGGCGAAGGATACTTCGGAGTCAGGGACGGCGCAAACAATTTGTACCTGACAAGAGACGGCAGCTTCAGGCGCGATGCCGACGGAAACCTTGTGACGAGTAAAGGAATGAAGGTTGAGGTTCAATCAAACGTTCCTTCAAGTCAATGGCCCAAAAACGGCGAGGTCAGCATTTCGACATCCGGTTACGTTTCAATCGGAAACGTCAGGGTCGGGCGCATCTTGCTGTTTCGTCCGCAAAATTCGATCGACATGAATGATATCGGGAACAATCTTTACCGTTGCGACGGGAACTTGATTTCATCGGCAAATACCAACGCCGGGTTCGGCCAGATCAATCAGGGCTTGGTCGAACTGTCAAACGTTGACGTTGCCGATACGATGTCCAAGATGATCATCACCCAGCGCGCGTACCAGATGAACAGCAAGGCCCTGCAGTCGACGGACGAAATGCTGCAGACAATCAACAAGTTTACGGAATAATAATGGGGAATGATGTCTCGTGATTAAATTTACGCATATCAGCAAAAAATATGCCAACGGAAATTATGGTCTAAAAGATGTTTCCTTTAAGATTGAACAGGGAGAATTCGTCTACGTCGTTGGAAAAAGCGGTGCGGGCAAGTCGACTTTGCTTAAAATGTTCAATCGTGAAGAAATGCCGACGTCAGGTGAAATCTTAATGGGAAACGTCAAGATTTCGAGATTGAAGAACAATCAGGTCTATAAGTTGAGACGCCAGGTCGGCGTAATTCGTCAAAAGGATTTGTTTTTGCCTAATCGAAGCGCATATGAAAACGTCGAATATGTTCTGAGTGCGTGCGAGGTTCCAAAAGAAGAATGGGACAAGCGGATTTTGGATGCATTTACGACCGTTGGCATGTGGAATTTTCGCGAGCGTCGTACATATGAGTTGTCAATCGGACAACAGAAGAAAATTGCGATTGCAAGGGCGATCGTGACTTCGCCTCCGGTTTTGATCGCAGATGAGGCAACGGCCAATCTGGACAACCGGTCAGCGATGGACATAATGAAACTGTTTAACAAGATCAACCGGCAAGGAATGACGGTCGTATTCGCAACGCACGATTCGACGATGGTGAACACGCTGCGTCGGCGAACGTTGGAGCTTTCTTCCGGCAACTTGATCAGGGATGATAAAAAAGGCGGATATTCGGCAACGGATGATCCTAAAAACGTGTACGTATGGTAGACGCGAACGGAAGGTTAAGATGCCGACTGATGTTTGACATAATCATAGCGTTATACCGAGATTGCAAATTGATTTTAAATTCAGTTCAAAAGATAAGCTCTGCATTTTAAAGAAAAAGTCACAAAAATTACAAATTTCAGAGAAATCGTTCTATATTTTAGGCTAAAAATCACAGAAACTCCGCATAGTAACACGCATAGTTTACTTAAAATCGCTTCATTATCAACCGATATGAATAGCATAGGATCGCTGTCGGATTAATATGTTTTTGTGAGGTGAAAGTGGTTTTTTGCTTGATCTACACAGAGGTCAATTAGGATTAATTTCAGTTTGAAAGGAAAATTATCATGAATAACAAGACAAAGAATATTGTACAAAAACTAGTTCCGGTGTTTGTCACGATCATAGCAGCAGTTGCCGGATATTTCCTGTGCGCGCCGGCAAACGTTGCCACATACTGGGTATTAGCAGTTATTTTGATTGTTGCGCAAGCTGTTTATCTCGTTTTCGGCGGCAAGATTGTCAGCCGAACCGGCGTTGGCACGGACCTGAAGTTCATTGAAGAACACATGGAACAAATTGCCAATGGCGATTTGAGAAACGTTGACGAATTGGGCGATGCAGAAGACGACATTACGGACATGGGTCGAATCACAACGGCTCTTCATGCAGTCGGCAATACGTTCAAGGGCTTTGCCGTTCAATGGGGCGAAGATACGAAGGACAACGAAAAGATGATTGCAACGCTGTCATCTGCTTGCGGAAAGGCAAAAACCTCAACAGAAAACGTTGGCGACACGCTTGCAACGCTTTCTGATACTTCACAGGTCCTGGCACAGCATGCGCAAACGGCAACGGAAGACATCAACTCGCTTTCTTCAGACATTGAAAACATCAATGACGTGATTGGACATCTCGGTGAATCTGCCGACAAGTCTCAAGAAACGAATCAGCGTAACACTGAAATCATGGGTGCCGTATCCAAGTCATGGAGCGCAGAACGCGAAAACCAGGCACGTCTCGTCAAGGAAATGGACGAAATGAACAAGGACATCCAAAACATCGGCAACATCGTTTCTTTGATCAATGACATTTCGGAACAAACGAACCTGCTTGCCTTGAACGCTTCCATCGAAGCCGCACGTGCTGGTGAAGCCGGCAAGGGCTTTGCAATCGTTGCCGAAGAAGTTCGTTCTTTGGCTGAACAGTCAGGCAATTCCACGAAGAGCATTCGTGAAATCATCGAACAAATCAGAAACAAGTCTGAAAGAATCACAAGCGATCTGAACGCTGCTTATGACAATGGCGCAGAGCAAAACGAAGAACTCGATCAGGCAATGGTTGCTTCACGCGACATTTCCGACATCGTTTACGAATTCGCACAAGGCATCAAAGATATGCAGACAAGCATTCAAGGCGTTGTTGACGTCAAGGATCGCGTAACGGATGCTTACACGAACATCGCAGAAGAAATCAGCCAAACTTCAGCTGGTACGCAACAGGTTGCTGCAAGTTTCGAAGATGTGCGCAATCTGATCTCTGAATTTGAAAAGAGCGTTGACGAGCTTCAAGAAGCTGCTGACATCAAGAAACTTCAACAGGAAGCTTTTAAACTGTAAAACTAAACGATGAAAGGAATTGGCGGCAAAATGGAACAATATGTAGTATTTAAAAGTCATGATCAGCTTTTCGGATTGCCTGTAACTATTGTTCGTCGTGTTGTTGAGACAAACAAATTCATTCCGCTTCCGGAAGTTGCCGATTATGTTTTGGGCGTTTACGAATATGAAGAACAAATGCTTCCGATTATTGATCTGGGACGCAAGCTTTTCAACGATTTTACGGAGCAGACTCAGGAAGCCAAGGTCATCTTGTGCAACTGGAAAGAACAATCGATTGGAATCTACGTTGAAAAAATCGTCGGAATCGTTTATCTCGAAACCAATGATAATGAAAAAGAACTTGAGAAGGCAAAATTAAAGCGGGGCTATGTCGGCAAGTTCCTCAAGATGAAAGACGATGTCGTCATTTCACTTGAACTTGATTATTTATTCGATAACAAGGAAGCTAATGGGCTCATGGAGTCACTTGATGATTTGGAAGCTGATCAGGCTTTGAAATCCAGTGCTTCTGAGGACGGTGAAAATGATTAGCGACGATATCAGGGTCGGAATTGCCGATTACAAAATCGGACAGGCTCCGCATCGCATCATGACGGTCGGGCTTGGTTCATGCATCGGAACGATCATCTATGATGAAAAGAGCAAAGTCGGCGGGTTGAGCCATATCATGCTACCGGACAGCAAGCCGTTTGCGGCAAAGTCTGACATCAATCCGGCCAAATTTGCCGATACGGCAATTCCCTTGATGTATCAGCAGCTAAAAAGAAAGGTGCCAAACGGGCGTTTTAAGGCAAAAGTCGTTGGCGGAGCGAATATGTTTTCTTTCAAATCCGCAACGTCAGGAACAGGAAATATCGGTCAGCGAAATGCCGAGGCCGTCATGGAAGTTTTAAAGGAACTGCGTATTCCGGTCGTAGCATCGCATACAGGAGGAAATTCGGGGAGGACGATGATTGTTGATCTCAATGACTTCACCTGCATGGTGAGGATTGTGCATCAAGATGTGATTTATATTTAGAAGGGAAGATACCTCGTTGATAAGAGTATTAATAGTTGATGATTCAGCTTTCATGCGCAAAGTAATCACTGACCTTTTAAAAAAGATGAATGGCGTTGAACCGGCTGATATCGCCAGAAACGGCAAGGCTGCGGTTGATTATTTGTCAGCCCACGATGACATCGATCTTGTGATGATGGACATCGAAATGCCGATCATGAATGGTATCGAAGCCTTAAAACAAATCAAGCAGAAATACTCAACTCCAGTTATTATGCTTAGCGCATTAAGCAACAAGGAAGTTACGATCGAAGCTTTGGAACTTGGCGCAACGGATTTCGTAACGAAGCCCGTTAACCTGACTGCAATCGAAAGTGATTGGACGCGCGACCTGGAAAGAAAGATAAAAGGCTCGCAAATGAAAAAAAATGAGCGTCTTCATCCGACAATCGAACGAGACAAAAAACTTCGCCAGGAAGTTGAGCTCAAAGAAAAGAAGACGGATGCGGAACTCAACCGTGGAGTCCATGCTTTGGTAATCGGTTCGTCAACCGGCGGACCAAGATCGCTTTTGACGGTGGCAAAGGCTTTGCCGAGAAGATCTAAGGTTCCGATTTTTATTGTTCAGCACATGCCGAAAGGATTTACGAAATCATTTGCTGAAAGGCTTGATGCCGAATGTGGACCGCACGTCGTTGAAGCACAGGAAGGAATGCTGGTCGAGCCGAACACGGTTTATCTGGCTCCTGGCGATTATCATATGACGACGGACGGCGTCAATATTCACTTGAATCAGGAACCCAAGCTTCACGGAACCAGACCTGCAGTCGACTATCTGTTCAAAAGCGCAGCCAAGGCCTATCGCAATCATTTGGTCGCGGTCATTTTGACCGGCATGGGTCATGACGGTGCTGACGGAATGGTCGAGATTGCTAAAAACGGCGGTTATAATTTTGCGCAAAACAAAGAAACGTGCGTCGTCTTCGGAATGCCGAGGGCCGCAATTGAAAAAGATGTCGTAAATGAAGTCCTCGGACTTGATGAGATTGCAACTAAAGTAAATCGGATTGTTAGGTGATCAAGATGACAATGAACTTTGATTTTTTCAACAAATGGGTACAGGATAATTTGGGCATTCGTTTGGAAGCATATAAGGAACGCCAGATGCAGCGTCGAATCGGAAATATTATGCAAACGACGGGAGCCAAGACTTTGGAAGAATATGCGAAGATTCTTTCAAAAGACAGCAAGGCTCGCGAAGAGTTTATCGAGCATTTGACGATCAATGTGACTGAATTCTACAGAAACAAAGATATTTTCGACGAGTTCGAAGACGTCCTGAACAAAATCGTGGTAAAGAATACGTCAAGGCCAAAGATCTGGAGCGCAGCCTGCTCTACCGGGGCTGAACCGTACACGCTCGCAATGATTCTTGACAAAAATGAAATCAACGGTTCGATCGTCGCAACGGATATCGACAAGGTTATTCTGGACAAGGCGAAAAGCGGTCGATACTCTTTGCACGAGCTTAAGAACGTTTCAAAAACAGATATCAGCAATTATTTTTCAAAAAGAGAAGATGGCGATTATGAAGTAAAGCCTAGTTTGAAACAAAAAATTACTTTCAAACGACACGATTTGCTGAAGGATTGCTACGAAAGTCGCTGCGACGTGATCGTGTGTCGAAACGTGACAATCTACTTCAAACCTGATGCCCGTGACGAAGTTTATCAAAATTTTGCTGATGCGCTCAACAAGGACGGAATTTTCTTCACCGGTGCAACGGAAACGATCAATAATCCGGAACAGTTCGGATTGAAGAAGATTGCTTCATTCATCTATCAAAAGGCATAAGCTGAAGAGAAGGAGGAAAAAAATTCATGGCTGATGACAACAGTGTTTATCGCGATCTCTTCTTTGAAGAAAGTGATGACAATTTACAAACAT
>JBHADD010000165.1:0-7089 GCA_041854925.1 Ligilactobacillus sp.
AGTATATGCACCGCCGAACGAGCCGGAGTAGACGGTTGCCATGAAACCGCCGACGAAACCTGGCATCAGGGCCGGCTGATCGCCAATGGCTTCGGCAATGTATCCGGCAAGAACAGGAACCATGAAGGCAAAAGCCATGTTGCCGGCATTATTCAAGAAGATAAATGCAGGTGATTTTGCACCGCCCATGTACTGTTCAACGATAAATGAGATGGCCATCAAAATCCCGCCGCCAATAACGAACGGAAGCATATGAGAAATCCCGTTCATCAGCTGCTTGTAGATGCTGCCCCAGACCGTGTCGTTTGAAGATGCAGAAGATGATTCTTCTTCACCCGCTTCTGCTTTGTATGCAGGCGCTTTGCCGTCAAGAATCGTTTGAATCAGTTCTTCAGGATTTTTGATGGCGCTTGTTACGGGTTTCGAAATCAATTGCTTGCCGTTGAAGCGTGCCATTGCGACCTTCTTGTCGGCAGCAATGACGACGCCCTTTGCGCGCGCAATTTCCGAATCTGAAAGAAGGTGCTTGACGCCTTCCGAGCCGTTCGTTTCGACCTTGATGTCAACGCCGAGCTTTTCAGCAGCCTTCTTGAGGTTTTCTTCTGCCATGTACGTATGCGCAATGCCGTTCGGGCAGGCCGTGACGGCAACGATGTACGGACGATTACTTGCAGGTTCATTGTCCGCCTGCTTTTCAGCCTCTTCTTGAGCCTTGTTTTCGGCTTCTTTTTTGGCAACCGCGTCAGCAAAGATTGACTGAACCTTTTCAGGCGCATCGGCTTTTTTCAAAGCACTCGTAACGTCAGGATTCATCAATACCTGCGACAGTGCTGCCAAAGCTTGAAGGTGCGTATTGTCGCCGCCTTCAGGAGCCGCAATCATGAAGAAGAGATGTGCAGGCTGTCCGTCAAGCGAATCGTAGTCAACGCCTGCCTGACTCTTGGCAAACATTACGGCCGGTTCGTTGACGGCTTCGTTGTGCGCATGCGGAATGGCAATGCCATCGCCCATTCCGGTCGAACCTTCTTCTTCACGTTTGATAATGTCTTTTTTATATGCTTCTTCGTCCTTGATGACGCCCTTTTCAAACAGATTGTGGACCATTTCATCGATGACTTCAGCCTTTGTCTGAGCATTAAGATCCATGATCATCAGGTCCGTTCTTAATAGTTCGCGAATGTCCATGAGATATTCCCTCCTTATTTATATTCTTCGATTTTGATTAATGGCAAAATTTCGTTGATCTTCTTCTTGTCTGCAAGGTCTTCGGAAAATGCAGTGGCTGAACCGCAGGCGAGACCGTAACGGAATGCTTCCAAAACGTCGCCCGTCCTGGCAAAGGTTCCGGTAAATCCGCCGATCATCGAATCACCGGCACCAACCGAGTTGATGACCGAACCCTTTGGCGCATATGAACGATAGACCTTGTCTTTTGTAATCATCATGCCGCCGTCACCTGCCATTGAAATCAAGACGTGCTGTGCGCCAAGCTCCAAAAGTTTCTTGCCGTATTTTGCAACGTCATCCATCGATTTCAGTTCAACGTGGAAAAGATCTGCCAATTCGTGATTGTTCGGCTTAACGACAAGCGGCTTCTTTTCAAGCGTCTTCATCAAGCTTTCGCCCGTCGTGTCGATCACGAAATCCGCACCCTTTTCACGAATCACGTCAATCAGTTCTGCATAAAAATCATCGTCGAGATTTGGTGCAAGACTGCCAGCAAAGATCACGACGTCGCCCTTTTCCAATTTTTCAAACTGCTTTTTGAACTCGGCCAATTCTTCATCAGAAATCACCGGCCCGCGGCCGTTGATTTCAGTCTCTTCTTCTGCCTTGATTTTAACGTTGATGCGCGTGTCTCCCTTAATATGCGTGAAACTTGTGCTCAAACCGACGTTTTCAAGCGATTCTTCAACGAATCTGCCGGTAAATCCGCCCAGGAAGCCGAGCGCTGTATTTTCCACGTCGAGCTCTTTCAAGATGCGTGAAACATTGATGCCCTTTCCGCCTGGGAGCTTGTTGTCATAGTCCATGCGATTGACTTCGCCCAACGTCAGGTTCTTGAGCTGAACGATGTAATCGATTGAGGGGTTGACCGTCACCGTATAAATCATTTTTCTACCTCCTGTATCGTTGTCTGCTTGTTGTACTGACTGCTTAGCTGTGGCAACAACTTCGTGGTGATGATTTGTGCTTTCGAAACGTCAGCAACCTTGACGAACAAGACCGCATCAAACTTCGTATGATCAGCAAGCACGTAGCACTGTTCGCTTTGTTCCATCGCAGCCTGCTTGACGGCAGCTTCGTTGAGATCAGGGGTGGTGTAACCATAACGAGGGTGGATGCCGTTCATCCCCATGAAAACTTTGTTGAACCGGTACTGCTTGAGCGAGTTGACCGCTTCAACGCCAACAATGGCCTTTGTCGTATTTTTGAGTTCACCGCCGATCAGAATCGTCCTGATGTCCTTGTCGGAAAGCATGGACGCATGCATGACGCCGTTCGTGACAACCGTCAAGTTCTGTTCCGGTTCAAGATATCGAACCATTGCAAGAGTTGAAGTGCCGGCATCAAGATAAATCACGTCATCCTGCTGAACATGTTTGGCCGCAGCATGTGCAATCGCATTTTTTTCAGAAGTATTGCGTGTCGCCTTGCCGGTCATGTCCGGTTCGCTCGACAATGAATACTTGATTTTGGCACCGCCGTGCACTCTGACTAAAAGATTCTTTTCTTCAAGCAGCTGGAAGTCTCTTCTGGCGGACGATTCCGAGCATCCGGACTTCTCACAGATTTCCTGAAGCTTGACGACTTTATTTTCTTTCAACATTTGCAAAATCATTTGCTGTCTTTCTTCTGCAAGCACTTTCATCACCATCCGATAGCATAATAACATGGTGCTAGAGAAAAATCAATCAAAAAACGTCAAAAAGTTTCATTATCTTGAATGGTTATGACTGTTTATGAATGAGGATGATGGATGCGGTGGGATATGATACTGGAGATGGCAAGGCGTGAATTATGTAAACCAGATGCGAACACAGTGAGCATCTGTTCCTTATATATTATTGAAAAAAGATTCTCGGGAAACCGGGAATCTTGTCATTTTTGCTTTAGATCGAGGGAATTCGCAGCGAAGCGAGAATTCCGTTCATTATTCGACGCTGTGCGGATCGGTTTTGGAGGTGGCGGTAGACAAAATCAAGGATTTTTGCTCCGTTTTTGTCTACTTCGAGCGCCGTGCGGGACCTTTTTGGAGGTGGCGGTAGACAAAATCAAGGATTTTTGCTCTGTTTTTGTCTACTTCGAGCGCCGCACGGATAGATTTAGCTGAAGACATGCGTCCCGGGGGTACCGCAATGCACGGCAAATGATGCTTTGGAACCCACGGCCATAGCTTTTTAGCCGTGGTACAATTGCACCCGACCAGCAGCCATCAAAGACCTGCATTTTACAAGAATATTACATCGTGTTTTAAGTATTGAATAAGCCTGAAATAAGAGTATAATTAAAACAATTTTAATATAAGGGGGGAATCATATGGACTCACTGCACGAATTATTGTTAGCCGAGCACGACAAAGTTTTGCAACAGATCGACGTGCTCGAAAAAAGAATCAAAGCGGCTCCGGAAGGAAAATTATATATTTCTAAACATAAAGGAAAGTCAATTTTTAGACGTTATGACTCCAAACGGAAAAAAACGACCTACCTTCCCAAGAGCAACATCAGCATGATCAAGGGATTGACCCAGAAGATGCATGACGTTGCGTGCCTGAAATTTGCCAAGCAGCGACTTAAGGCGATCAATCGGTTTTTGAAAACAGACAGCGAATCTTCCTATTTGGAGATTTACGAAAATTTGCCGGACGAATTCAAAAATTTCACCGCTCCGCTCGCAAAATCGATGGAATACAAGATCAACGAATGGGTTTCAAAGGGATACGCAAAAATGTGTCCTGTCGAAAATGGGTTCAAGACTCTTAAGGGCGACACGGTTCGTTCAAAGTCGGAGAAGCTGATTGCGGACCTGCTGTATATGCTCGGAGTGCCATACAGATACGAAATGAGGCTCGATATGGGCGACGGGACGATCTTTTATCCTGATTTTACGATTTATGACGTCAGAAACAACCACTTGGTTTATTATGAACATTTCGGAATGATGGACGATTTGCATTACGTCAACAACGCCATCAGAAAACACAATGAATATCTGAAGCACGGTTTGGGAAACGACTTGATCATAACGTTTGAATCAAGCCAAAAACCGCTTGACCTGGAAGCAGTTGAAGCACAGGTGAAAAAGTACGCGCTCGCTAAAAGCGTGAAAAATTAAACAGGATGTTATTAGGCCAGGGGGGTTGGCCTTTTTTTATTGCTTAAATCGCCAGCTTGGTGTTATATTATATAACATGGAGGGATTTATATGGATCAGATTGACCGCACCATCTTAGGATGTTTGGAACAGGATGCGCGAATGTCTCTAAAAGAACTCAGCAAGCAATGCTTTATTTCGTCACCCGCCGTGAGCTCAAGAATCGCGCGCCTGAAGGAACACGGATACATAACGGGATTCCACGCAGCAGTCGATTGCGAAAAACTTGGATACCCTATCAAGGCATTCGTCAGCTTGTGCCTTGCGCCAAAAGACAAGGACGAATTTTACCCTTACGTCAAAGGATGCAGGAACGTCGTCGGATGCGACTGCGTGACCGGCAAGTATTCGCAGATTTTGACCTGTCGTTTTAAAACGACGAAGGATCTGGACGAGTTTATCAATGATTTGCAAAGATTCGGCGAAACACAAACTCAAATCGTTTTTTCGACCAGCGTGGAGCCGCGTTCGCTCGTGCCTGAAGATGAAGAATAGAGTCGCATCAATGGTTGCGACTCTTTTTTTGGCAAAATGCAGGGCAGACGGCAGCGGTGGCTGAATGAGTCGGCCAAAAACAAATGGCGAAGCAGCGCCCTGCATTTTTTAAGCGACATAGCCTGCAGACTTAAAAATCTTAAGTTTAAAACGTCGCACACATTATTTTCAACGCAAAACCGGTTAAGGTATCGCAATTCAGCACCTAATGTTATATTATATAACACGTAAGTTGATTCAGATTTTGAAAGGTAGGTTTTTACAATGCGGATTGAAAGCGACTCATTAGGTACCAAAGCTGTTGACGATGCTGCGTATTACGGCATTCACACCGAGCGTGCTCGCGAGAATTTCCCTGTCACGAGTCGACCGGTCGACGGAAGACTTGTAAAGAATTTGGTTCTCGTAAAGGAAGCTTGCGCAAATGCGAATGCCGAAACGGGCAGATTGGCAGCCGATAAGCACCGGATGATCGTCGACGCATGCGAAGCTATTTTAGACGATTTTGATCGTTTTGCTTCAGACTTGCGGACTCCAGCTATTCAGGGGGGAGCCGGGACGAGCACCAACATGAACGCTAACGAGGTAATCGCCAACCTCGCGGCGGAAATGGCCGGAGCAAAGAAAGGTATATATGAGCTGATTCATCCAAACGATGACGTCAACATGGCACAATCGACAAACGACGTCTATCCGACCGCCGGGCACATGACTCTGGTGGAATATACGACCGATCTCTTGGATCAGCTTGAGAAGACCGCATCCTCATTCCTTAAACTGGCTCATGAACACCGCTTCTCCTTAAAAATGGGTCGTACCCAGCTTGAAGATGCAGTCCCAACGACGTTTGGCAAGGAGTTTCACGCGTATTATCGTGTCCTCATGCGTGACTACAAGCGAATCGAAGCAGCCTCAGCTTCGTTGCTTGAAGTGCCCCTTGGCGGAACGGCGATCGGCACCAGCATTTGCGCAACTCAGGAATACTGTGACTCTGTGGTTCCAGAGTTGCGTCGCCTCTCTGGAATGCCGTTGACTCAAGCTGAAGACTTGTCGGATGCCGTGCAAAACACGGATTGCTATGTGGCATTGTCAAGCGCATATAAAAATCTGGCTACTGATCTGATCAAGATTACAAACGACCTGCGTCTCCTTGGTAGCGGTCCGCAAGCCGGTCTCCATGAACTAGAACTGCCAAAAGTTCAAGCCGGATCATCAATCATGCCCGGCAAAGTCAACCCAGTCATTCCTGAAGTTTGTGCACAAGTTGCATTTCAAGTAGTGGGCAATGATGCTGCAATCGCACTCGCAAGTTCGTCTGGGCAGCTTGAACTGAATGCTTTTGAACCTGTAATGTTTGACGATCTTTTTGAAGACGCAGCCCTTCTTCGCGGCGCGCTCCTTACTTTGAAGAAAAACTGCCTCGATCATCTCAAAGTCAACGAGAAACGCTGCGCTGAAATGGCTGCACACTCCGCAGGCCTTGCAACCGCGCTGTCTCCAGTAATTGGCTACCGTGCCGCAGCCAAAATTGCTCAAGAGGCGGTTGCTACAGGCGAGTCGATTGAAGTGTTACTCAAAGAAAAGATCAACATTCCCGATTCAAAAATCAAAGAGTTACTCAATCCACAAAACCTTCTCCAACCGGCAAATTCGAGTGCTAAGCTCGAGACCGCCACAATGTTGAAACGTTAATGTTTCGTTTATGATCTAATAACTGAGAAAAAGATAAACGCGGCACATCTCAAGAATCGTCCGATTTTCGGCGGTTCTTTTTTTGTAAAATCCAGTGCTTTTGGATGCAGCGGTGATGCGATGCTGCATTTGGATAAGGCGCTGTGAAGATGGGTCGCGTGCGGGCTGATTTTGGCAGCACTTTCCAATATGACAGCTGACGAGTCCGCGCGGTTTCGGGGGTCGCACGGGACCTTTTTGGGGGATGCGGCAGACAAAATCAAGGCATTTATCTCGGTTTTTGTCTACTTCGAGGGCAGCGCGGGACCTTTTTGATGGCAGCAGTAGACAAAATTCAGGCATTTCTCTCGGTTTTTGTCTACTTCGATGGTCGCGCACGCCCTTTTTGGGGGATGCGGCAGACAAAATCAAGGTATTTCACTCGATTTTTGTCTACTTCGGGGGCCACGCGGGGCCTTTTTGGGGGCAGCGGTAGACAAAATCAAGGCATTTATCTCGGTTTTTGTCTACTTCGATAGTCGCGTG
>JBHADD010000166.1:0-2593 GCA_041854925.1 Ligilactobacillus sp.
GATTTGGATAAAAACTTAAGCATATAATGGTTATCCTATTCTTATAATCATGGAAATGTCCTTTTGATGAAAATCAATCAAGAAATAAAAGCCGTTAAATCAAGCGTTTTGGACTCGCAAGAAGCGCAAGTGAATTTTAATTTAAGATTTTTCTAATTTTATTATTGATTTTTAATTACGGTCATGGTAAAGTAAAAGACATCAAATACGAAACGAGGTAAGAAAAGATGAAAAATGCCATGCGACTTCACAAAGAATTAAACGTCGTCATTATTCGCGTCATTATTATTTAGGTGATGCGGATATTTGTGATTGTCCGCATCGCCTGAACAATGGATGCGGACGGCATGGCAAATGTTTTCTTACGAAAGCGGCTGGCTGTTCGATTGAACGGTCGGCCGCTTTTCTGCTTTATAAAGAAAAAAACGGCTTTGTGAGCATTTGATGAGGGTATCAGACATTGAGGAGGAATTTTTATGGAAAAAAAGGGTAATCATACGGCGGCCAAGGCTTCAACGGCATCGATTCTGTCCGTTGCGATGGTTTTGTTTGCATCCCATGCGGGCGGAGGCTTTGCGACGGGCAATCAGGAGAACACGTATTTTGTCTGTTCGGGTTGGGCCGGTCTGTTGTCGCTTGCTTTGTCGATGGCCATCTTGACCGGAATCATCGCGATTGCCATGAGGTTATACAACAAATATGATCTGCATTCATACAAGGAATTATTTGAGAAGCTGTATCATCCGTTTGACAAATTGGAGCTTGTTTTTGAACTTTTCTTTTACGTCATGGTTATCATGGCCGTATCGGTTGCGATTGCCGGTGCAGCCAGCGCGTTGGGGCAGTACTTTGGTTGGAATTACTATGTCTGCATCGTTTTGGTCGGTCTGCTGGTCTTCTTTGCGACGATTTTTGGCGAACGAGCCGTTCAATTAATCAGTACTTATATGGGAACCGCAATCATGCTCTGCATTTTCGTTGCATACGGCTACGGGATCTTGAAGGCCGGAAACGTCGGTCATCTTTTCTCGGTGCGTTTCCAAAATGAAGGCTTTTCGGAACTTCCAAAGGCAATCTGGAATGCTTTTGTTTATGCCGGCTTCCAATGCGTGCAGATTCCGACGATGCTGGCCTGCGGGGCAATTTTTAAAGGCAAGAACAATAACGCTGAAGGCAAATCAATGTTTGCGTCGTTTTTCATGAATACTTTCGGTTTGGGAATGGCGGTTTTCATGCTTCTTTGCTGGGAAAATACGTTCACGAAGACGCCGAACGGATCGACTCTGCCAACGCTGACGGTTTTGCAGACTATGAAGGTCAACTGGCTTTTGGTCGTTTACGGCGTGATCCTGCTCTTATGTCTGGTCTCTTCTGCCATCACTTTGACGTTTGCCTTCGTCGATCGTTTTGAAAACAGCAAGGTTGTCGACAAGGTACCGACGCTGTTTGAAAAACGCTGCGTTTTGTCGGCATTCATCATCATTTTGTCGGTGGTCATCTCTTTGGGAGGCTTGACGAACATCATCAAGTACGGCTACGGCTACATGGGTTATCTTGCCATCTTCTTGATCATCATCCCGTTGCTGATGGTCGGGGTCCGCAAGATTCGCAAAGGCTGAGGTTCATTTTAAATGCAGGGCTTTTCTGCAGCTGTCGTTTCATATGGAAATACAGTTTGCGATTCAGCAGCCAAGTTGATGATTTCATTTTATTTTAAGTTTTATTATTGATTTTTAATTTAAGCGGTGATAAAGTTAGAGACATCAAATACGAAACGAGGTAAGAAGACATGAAAAACGTCATGCAGTTCCACAACGCAGCAGATATTATCATTATTCGCATTATTATTTAGGTGATGCGGATAGTTTTGATATTGTCCGCATCGCCTAAGCAGCAGATGCGGACAGCATGACGGATGTTTTCTTACGAAAGCGGCCGGCTGTTCGATTGAACGGTCGGTCGCTTTTTTGAGTTTAATAGGTATTTGATAAGGCATGGGTGATTAAAGTGAATGAATATACAGGCAATAAATTTGATTATGTCTTTTCGAAAGATGGTGATCGAACATGAATGATAAAAATACTAAAATTATCAGTTCTTCACAATTCATCAACAATTTTGGCACGGCGATGACAAGAATATCTCTTGTTATTTTGATTTCAACGTGGTTCAGCAATCCCATTTACATAGGATTATACTCATTCTTTTTATTTGTTCCAGGGATTGTTTTTGCAAGTCCGATTGGATCATTAGTAGATAATTGTCGAAATTTAAAAAGATTGTTGGTAGAAACGCTTGTACTTTCATTATTATCTGTTTTGGCAATACTCTTTATTTTTTGCATCAATCTTCGAAGCTTTCCTTTGTTGGTGTTGTTGGCCATTTTATATAGCGTATTATGTGATTTTTATACTCCAATTATTAGCAAAATTACAATGATAATCTTTGATAAAAGAGAATATATGGTTATGCCCGTATAATGGTGTAAATTGATAAAAAAAAGAGAGCCAAGTGCTCAGCTCCCAGGTATAATTAAATCAACAAACAACAATAATACTAGGAGGATGAACAAATGGCCCAATTAAATATTACC
>JBHADD010000167.1:0-4201 GCA_041854925.1 Ligilactobacillus sp.
CCAAAAACGGCCTGACCGCAGAACAGTTCCGCAATCAAGCCGTGTCTTGTTAGTTAAAATTTTATATTTGAACTGTATACTTGACAGGACATAGTACAATTTGCGATTTATTGCGAATCATCCGGTTTTTTTATGCAGCGCTTGGTGATGTGCAGAAAAGAGGAGCGAAAGTGGCGGGCTTGTCGTTGGTCTGGTTTTTGGGGGGTACGGGCAGATCACAGGAATCGACGTTTTGCCCGTAATCGACAGGCATTTACGGGCAGATTTGCAAAAACGAAGATTTGCCCGTAAGGCCGCCTTGACACAATGCTTTGCAAGGATGGCTTGGAAGATGCTAAAAAATAAAAAGCACGCTCACTATCGGGCATGCTTTTGACGTCAAAAAGAAATAGTTGCCTTAACCTGCCAAAGTTCAGGGGCGACTAAATGCAATAATTCAAGGTCGTCACTGTGAAACGACTTGCATAGGTCTTGTCGAATAACCGGTAAGGCTTTTCTGCACTTTCGTTGTAACATCAAAACTCTTTTTTGACAACAAGTGGCTGATGAATGATTTTGAAGTTTTTGCTGCTTATGTTTGAGATATTATTGCGAATTGCACAAAAATAGAGCCGATTTGAAATTGATGTCAAGAGTGGATTTTTAATTTGAAGCATAGTTTTTCCGTGCTTCAGTTGATAAAGTTTCATGGACATAAAAAGCCTGCCAAATGCTAGTTTAAAAAGATTCTAAGCCGTGTTAATAATTGATACAACATCTTGTGCGTGAAACAAAATGCATTCGATATGTTGTGCTAATAGATTCAAGCGGTTATAATCATTATAAATTGAAACGAAGGGATTGATATTATGAACATAACCGTATTCAGTCGCAAAGGCTGCATGAAGTGCATGATGACCAAAAAATTTTTAAATGAACACAACCTTGATTTTAAAGAAGTCGACGTTGATGAAGATGAAGCTGCAATGGCAAGGCTGCGCAAGCTTGGAGTCAAAAGTCTGCCGGTGGTTGAGGACTCGAACGAAGTCGTCTGCACTGGATTTGACCAGGAAAAAATGAAAAAGGCCTTTAACCTATGAAGGTCGTGTACTTTAGCGTGACCGGGCAGACAAAGCGGTTTGCGGCAAAGCTCAATTCTTGCGAGACGCTTGAAATCGATCCGACCGCTGAGCTGGTGATGAAAGAGCCGTATGTGCTGGTGGTCCCGACCTATGAAGCAGAGTTTATCGCGCCCGTTTTTGATTTTCTTGAAACCGGTGAGAATCAGAAATTTTTGGCCGGCGTTTCAGGCACGGGCAACCGAAACTTTGCCGAGCTGTTTGTTTTTTCCGCAAAGGAGATTGCCAAAAAGTACGGCGTTCCGCTGATATATGCGTTCGAGTTTTCCGGAACGAAGGAAGACGTTGACAATTTTGAAGAAGAGGTGAGAGAACTTGAACGAAAAACAACCATGGTTCGAGCTCAACAATGAACTGAATCTGCCGGAAGACGGGCGGATCAGACTGGACAAGGATCAGGCGGCGTTGAAGCTGTTTTTGAAAGACGAAGTCAAGCCAAAGATCAAGCGGTTTGAAAAAAAGCACGAGCACGTGAAATGGATGGTCGAAAATGGCTATTACGATGAGGAAGTCTTCGGAAGATACACTTCTGAGTTCATCGACGGACTGGATGAAAGGCTGCGAAAAGCAGGATTCAGATTCAAGACGTTCATGTCTGCCTACAAGTTTTATGCGCAGTATGCCATGAAAACGAATGATCAAAAAATCTGGCTCGAAGATTTTTGCGACAGGGTTTTGGCATGTGCGCTGACGTTTGCCGACGGTGATGAAGAACTTGCGGAGATGATTGGAGAAGAAATCATTCATCAGCGGTTTCAGCCGGCAACGCCGAGTTTTCTGAACGCCGGACGAAAACGACGCGGTGAGTTCGTGTCATGCTTTTTGCTTCAGACGACCGACGACATGAACTCGATCGGACGGATGATCAATTCGGCTCTGCAGCTGTCAAGAATCGGTGGCGGCGTCGGCGTCAACCTTTCCAATCTGCGCGGGCGGGGAGCCAGCATCAAGCGAATCAAAGGGGCGGCTTCGGGCGTCGTTCCCGTGATGAAGCTTCTTGAAGACAGTTTCTCCTATTCAAATCAGTTGGGGCAAAGACAAGGTGCGGGCGCCGTTTATCTGAACGTTTTTCATCCGGACGTTTTGGAATTTCTCGGGACCAAAAAAGAAAATGCCGATGAAAAAATCAGGGTCAAGACGCTTTCTTTGGGACTCGTCGTTCCGGACAAGTTTTATGAGCTTGCGCGCAAAAACGAGGAGATGTGCCTTTTTGAACCTTACACGGTCGAAAAAGAATACCATTGTCCGTTTTCCTACGTCGATCTGACCAAAGAATACGAGAAGATGGTCGAAAATCCTCGGATCGAGAAGAAAAAAATCTCTGCGAGAATGCTTGAAGAAGAGATTTCAAAGCTTCAGCAAGAATCGGGCTATCCTTATATCGTCAATATCGATACGGTCAATGCCGGCAATCCGATCAAAGGAAAAATCGTCATGAGCAACCTTTGTTCAGAGATTTTGCAGGTGCAGGAGCCGTCCGTCATCAATGACGAGCAGGAATACGTCAAGCTTGGACGTGATATCAGCTGCAACCTTGGGTCAACGAATATTGCAAATTTGATGAAAGCACATGACTTTGGACGTTCCGTCAAAACGATGGTGAAAGCCTTAACGGAAGTTTCCGACGAATCAAACATCAAAAGCGTGCTTTCCGTAGCTCACGGAAACGAAACGGCGCATGCCATCGGACTGGGGGCAATGGGTCTTCATTCCTTCCTTGCGCAAAACAAAATTCGCTACGGTTCAAAAGAAGCCCTGGAATTCGTTTCGACGTATTTCATGCTGCTGAACTATTGGACGCTGGTTGCTTCAAACGAAATTGCGATTGAGAAGAAGCAGATGTTTGACGGTTTTTTAGAAAGCGGGTATGCGGACGGAAGCTATTTCGAAGAATATGAAAATACTGATTCGACACTGCATTTTTCAAAAACAAAAGAACTCTTCAAGGGAATCTTCATTCCGAGCGCAAAAGACTGGGGCAGACTGCGCCAAAACGTAATGAGACACGGGTTGTACAATCAAAACAGACTCGCCGTTGCGCCAACCGGATCGATTTCTTACATCAACGACACGACCGCATCCCTGCAGCCAATCGTCAGGGTCGTGGAAGAGCGGCAGGAAAAGAAGATCGGCAAGATCTACTACCCGGCGCCCGGTCTTTCCGAAGAAACGCTGCCTTACTACACGAGCGCCTATGACCTTGACATGAGGTGCGTCATCGACACTTATGCGGCGGCGCAAAAGCACGTCGATCAAGGGCTGAGCCTGACTTTGTTCATGCGATCGAAGCCGTCTGCTGATCTTTACGAGTGGAAAAAAGGTCACAAAGAGGAATTGACGACGCGCGATTTGACGATTCTCAGGCACTATGCCTTCCGAAAGAAAATCAAATCGATTTATTACGTCAGAACGTTTACCGATCAGGATGAAGAAGACAAATTTGCCGAATGCGAAAGTTGTGTGATTTAAATGGAAAAAACATATCGGGCCATAAACTGGAACGTGTTGGATGATGCCTTGGACAAGGCGGTTTGGGAAAAGCTGACGGAGCAATTCTGGCTTGATACCAGAATTCCCTTGTCAAACGATCTCAACGATTGGAAGAAAATGAAAGAAGAAGAGCATGCGCTGGTTGAAAAAGTTTTCGGAGGGCTGACCTTGCTTGACACGTTGCAGTCGGTTGACGGGATGAGCGCGCTTAAAAAGGATGCCTTGACCTCGCATGAAACGGCCGTGCTGAACAATATCGAATTTATGGAATCCGTGCATGCCAAAAGCTATTCGTCGATTTTTTCGACGCTCAATACGCCGACAGAAATTGAAGAGATTTTTGAATGGACGGAAAAAAACGAGTATCTTCAGTACAAGGCAGAAAAGATCTGTGCGATTTATCGCGGAGACGATGCTTTGATGAAGAAGGCGGCCTCCGTTTTCCTGGAGTCGTTTCTGTTTTATTCAGGCTTTTATGCGCCGCTTTATTTTCTCGGACACAATCGACTTAACAACGTGGCCGAAATAATCAAGCTGATTTTGAGGGACGAGTCGGTTCACGGAACTTACATCGGATATAAGTTTCAGATAAG
>JBHADD010000168.1:0-5000 GCA_041854925.1 Ligilactobacillus sp.
CATTGCCCGCATCCTGCGTTCCGGCTGCGCCTTGAGCACCTGCTTGCTGTTGTGCCTGTTGTGCTTGTTCATACAATTTGACGGAAATATCTTGGATAGCCTTCGTAAGGTCGTCTTTTTTCGTCTTCATTTCTTCAAGGTTGTTTGCTTCCTGTGCCTTCTTCAAAGCATCGCGAGCATCTTCAACCTTCTTGATTTCAGCAGCATCGACCTTGTCCTTGACTTCTTCCAAAGTCTTGTCCGTTTGGAAGAGAAGCTGATCGACTTCGTTTCTGAGATCGACTTCTTCCTTGCGCTTCTTGTCGGCTTCTTCGTTTTCCTTAGCTTCCTTGACCATGCGATCGATTTCTTCGTCTGAAAGGCCGGACGAACTCTTGATTGTGATCTTTTGTTCCTTGTTCGTACCAAGATCCTTGGCAGAAACGTTAACAATCCCGTTCTTATCGATATCGAACGTAACTTGAATTTGAGGAACGCCACGAGGTGCGGCAGGAATGTCCGTTAATTGGAAACGACCGAGCGTCTTGTTGTCGGCAGCCATCGGACGTTCGCCTTGGAGAACGTGGATGTCTACGGCAGGCTGATTGTCGGCAGCCGTTGAGAAGACTTGAGACTTGGACGTTGGAATCGTCGTGTTGCGATCGATCAGCTTGGTGAAGACGCCGCCCATTGTTTCAATTCCCAAGGAAAGAGGCGTAACGTCGAGCAAGACAACGTCTTTGACGTCACCCGTGATAACGCCGCCTTGGATGGCAGCACCCAAAGCAACCGCTTCATCAGGGTTGACTGATTCGTTAGGAACGTGACCCGTTTCAGCTTGAACGGCTTCCTTGACTGCAGGAATGCGCGTTGAACCGCCGACCAGGATGACTTCATCAATATCGGCATTCGTCAAGCCGGCATCTGCCAAAGCATTGCGAACAGGAATCTTCGTGCGTTCAACGAGGTCTTGCGTCAATTCGTTGAATTTGGCACGCGTCAGCGTTGTTTCCAAGTGAAGCGGGCCTTCTGCGCCGGCCGTGATGAACGGAAGGGAAATTTGTGCCGAAGTTACGCCGGAAAGATCTTTCTTGGCTTTTTCAGCAGCATCCTTCAAGCGTTGCATTGCCATCTTGTCAGCTGAGAGATCGATGCCGTGTTCGCTCTTGAAGCCTTCAACCAGCCAGTCGATGATCTTGTTGTCAAAATCGTCACCGCCAAGATGCGTATCGCCGTTTGTCGAAAGAACTTGGAAAACGCCGTCGCCAAGTTCAAGGATGGAAACGTCAAACGTACCGCCGCCAAGGTCGAAGACGAGAATCTTTTCGTCTTTGTCCTGCTTGTCAAGACCGTAAGCCAAAGCTGCGGCCGTTGGTTCGTTGACGATGCGTTCAACTTTGAGTCCGGCAATCTTGCCGGCATCCTTTGTTGCCTGACGTTGCGAATCGTTGAAGTATGCAGGCACCGTGATAACGGCTTGCGTAACTTCTTCGCCAAGATACTTTTCAGCATAGTCCTTGATGTATTGAAGGATCATTGCGGAAATCTCCTGAGGAGTATATTCCTTGCCTTCAACGTTTACCTTGTATCCTTCTTCGCCCATATGACGCTTGATTGATGAAATCGTGTTCGGGTTCGTGATTGCTTGACGCTTGGCAACTTCACCGACTTGTGTTTCACCGTTCTTGAATGATACGACGGAAGGAGTCGTACGATTGCCTTCCGGATTTGTGATAATCTTTGATTCTTTGCCTTCGAGGACTGCGACTGCAGAGTTTGTCGTCCCCAAATCGATACCAATGATTTTTGCCATTAGATATTCTTCCTTTTCTTAATTGATTTCTTTAATTATTGTGCAACGACGACCATTGCCGGACGCAAAACGCGATCCTTCAGCATGTAGCCGTCTTGATAAACCTCAACGATCGTTTCAGCTTTTTGACCTTCTTCGACAGGCACCGCCTTAACGGCTTGGTGAAGCGTCGGATCAAAAGTTTGTCCCAATGCTTCAATCTTTGTGACATCGTTGTCCTTCAAAGCCTTTTCCATGTCCCGCTGAACCATCTCGATTCCTCGCTTAAGCTGTTCAGAACCGTTCTCCTTGACGTCAATCTGCAAGGCACGATTCAAGTTGTCGATGACCGGCAAAATCTCTCGAATGAGATCCTGTCCTTCATATTTGAGCAGCTGCTGCTGTTCTTTTTTGAAGCGTTTGGTCATGTTCTGCATCTCAGCTTCGGCACGCAGATACTTGTCTTCCAGCTCATCATATTTCTTTTGGAGATCTGAAAGCTTCTTTTCTGCTTCCTCGCTTGATTGTTTTTTCTCGGGTTCTTTTTTTGCAGTGTCTTGATCGACGGTCTTTTCAGCCGTCACGTTTTCCTTTTCGGAAACTTCAGGCTTTTTTTCTTGATCTTTTTCAGCCACGTAAACACCCCTTTTCTTTCAAAATTCAGTTCAGATGCTGATAATAATCAAAGATGCGCTGCGTAAGCTCATCTCTGAATGCGTCGAGCAAGCCGATAACTTTTGAGTACGGCATGTTCGTCGGGCCAAGAATCGCAATGATTCCCTGACCGTTATTACCGTCATCATACGCTGCGGAAACAAGGCTGTAATGGGACAAAAGCGCATCCGAAAGCTCTGATCCCAATTTGACGGAAACGTCGCCACCCCTGTTTTCAAGCAGCATTCCAAGATTCGCCGACTGATCGATCAGCGAATACAAAGCTTTGATCTGCTCCGGGTCTTCCCAGTGCGCAAAGCTCAAAAGATTCGTCTTGCCGCTTACGTATACCTGCTTTTTGACCGCTTTGTCAAGGATGCTGCCAAACGCATCCATGAATCCGTCCGGTTTATGCAGATACTTCGTAATTAGAGGCAAGCATTCATGCAACTTGGCAATCACCTGATTCAGCGACAAGCCGACAACCTTGTCATTAATGACGCGAATGACCGATTCGAGCTCGTCGCCATGAATCCCGGCCGGAAGATTGTACATCTGACTTTCAACAGTGCCGTCGCTGGTAACAAGAATCACCATGACCTGCCGATCGCCAATCGGAACCATCCTGAACCCTTCCAGCCGAATGTCGGCTGATTCAGGTTTCAATGAAATAGCCGTGTATTGCGTCAGATCGGACAAAATACGTGCCGAAGTGGCAACGATCTCATCAACCTTTTGGAATTCGTTTCCAAACGATTGCCGAATGTTTTGAACCGCGCCCCTGTCTATCTTGGCAGGTTTCATGATGTGGTCGACGTAATAGCGATACCCTCGTTCAGAAGGAATTCTCCCAGAACTTGAATGCTCCTTTGCAATCAAGCCCAGTTTTTCAAGCGCAGCCATCTCATTTCGAATCGTTGCCGAACTTGCATGAATAGGCAATTGCCGTTCCAGACGCTTCGATCCGATCGGCTGTCCCTCATTCGTATAGTCGCGAATGATTGCCTCAAGAATCAAAAGCTGTCGTTCAGTTAACATACAATCACCTCTTTTTAGCACTTAACACATTTGAGTGCTAAGTCAATTATTAATATACACAAGGTTGGCAATCTTGTCAAGCGGATAACACTCATGAAAACGTGATTTCAGCGGCTTTTTTGTCCTATTTTTAGCACTGTTCATGCTAGAGTGCTAAGAATGACGCGGCTTTTGCCGCCCTGCATTTCTTCTGCTGAAAATTATTAAAAAATTACTAAGAAATCTCGGCAATCGCTTCTGCCAATCTCTCAAATCCTTCGACCATTTTTTCTTCGCTGACCTGTGCGATTGAAATCCGCAAATGATCGTCAGGTTTGGAGTAAACGTAATATGCGTCTCCGTTTGAAATGATCAATCCCCGCTTGCGCGATTCTTCGACGACTTTTTTGGCTGAAAGTCCGTTTTTCAGTCTGATCCAAAAACAAAAACCGCCTGACGGAAGACACCAGTCAAACGAAGCTTTGAATTTTTCATCAAGAATGCGACAAGCCGAAGCAAATTGATGCTGATAAGAATGCTGAAGCATTGTCTTATGCTCGTTCCATAAATTGCTGCGCAGATAATAGTCAAAAATTCGCTGAATCAGACCGGAAGTCTGAATATCGGTCATTCGCTTGACGCTTCTCAGACTGTCAGCAAGCTTGCTCGGCGTAATCAGATATCCGAGCCTCATCCCGGACACGAACATGTGCGACAAGCTTCTGATGTAGATCACGCGATCGTCGCGGTCATATGCTTTAAGCGGTGCCGATTCGACTTCATCATACAAAATTCCGCTGCAATAATCGTCTTCAATGACGTAAAAATCATAAAAATGAGCCAGTCCCAAAATCTTGCGCTTGGTTTTTTGCGACATTGAAAGCCCCGTCGGATTCTGCACGATCGGCATCAGATACACCAGCTTGGGCCGAAAAACTTCCAGCTTTCTTTCGAATTCATCAACGCGAAGACCGTTTTTGTCAATCGGAATTCCGACAATTTTGGCACCGCTCGCCCGAAGTGATTCGAGCGCCCCGGGATAGGTCGGATCTTCCGCAAAAACGCAGTCGCCAGGTTCAATCATTGCGCGCGCGCAAATATCGATTCCTTGCTGAGCGCCAGAAATCACCTGCACGTTTTGGGGCGAAGTCATTATCTTGCGTTTGGCAAGTGCAAGCGCAAGCGATTCTCTTAGCGAATAGCACCCAAGCTCGTCTTCAACCATAAAGGCTCTGCCGCCCGAAGCGTCAAGAACGCGATTGACGGCGCGTTTGAAGCTTTCGGCAAAAAATCTGTCCGGATCGATCGCAACGCTTGACATGTCGATCATTCCTTCTGAAAATGCAGTGTTTTGATACGCGAATGCGGTTTGTTCGTCTGATTCTTCGCTTTCATAAAGCGGTACTTCGGCCACAAAGCTGCCGCTGCCCCACTTGCTGATCAAAAAGCCGTTCTTTTCAAGTTCCTTGTATGCTCTGACAACTGTTCCCGGATTGATCTGAAGCTTTTCGGCCATCCATCTGATCGGCGGCATTTTGAAATTGGTGCTCAGCTTTCC
>JBHADD010000169.1:0-3921 GCA_041854925.1 Ligilactobacillus sp.
CATACCTCGTATCCAGATATGACGCTTCAACGGGAAAAATGATTGTTCCGCTAACGCAAAGGATTGGTCAGCTTGACAGGAAACTTCGGGTCGTGAATGAAAATACTGATACTTATGGTGAGTGGCTCAAGTGGGCAATTCGGGCATTTGAGGCCACGTATGGCTATGAGTATCAGGGGGATAATCTTTTGATTGCTCGTATCAACATGCTGCTTACGTTTATTGACTACTATAAAGATCGTTGGGAAAAGAAACCGGACGAAAAACTGTTGCGGCAGATTACAAATAAAATCGTCTGGAATATATGGCAGATGGACGGTCTTAAGGATACAGTTCCGCTTGGTAAGACTTATGAGGAATATAAGCAGTTATCGCTTTTTGATATGTTTGGTTTGGATGATGTACAGGAAGATGTGCCAGAGGACGAGGCCGTGCCGTGTAGGATATTTGACTGGAGGAACAAGTCTTCTGTTAAGTTTATGGATATAAAGGAGAAATAAGTCATGGGAAAGAAAATGTTTGATTATGTAATCGGCAATCCGCCTTACCAGAAAGAGTCTTCGAGTAGCGTTTCAAAAACTAATGGACAAAAGCCAATGACAAATATCTTTCAGTATTTTCAAAAAGCTGCGGATGAACTTACCGAGGATACCTCTGTTCTTATTTATCCCGGAGGAAGATGGATACATCAGTCTGGAAAAGGAATGAAGAATTTTGGAAAGACGCAGATTAACGACAAAAGTTTGTCAGTTGTTGAGTTTTTCCCGGATGCTGAAGAGCTTTTTGGAGATGCGGCAAGTCTGTCTGATGGGATTACTATCGTTACCAAAAATCACAAGAAAACATCGGATGGATTTACATATATTTATTCGAAAAAAGGAGATAGTTTCAGTATTCATGCAAACAATCCAGGTGAAAATTTAATGCCCCTTGATCCCCATGATTTGCCGATAGAGCAAAAAATAAATGCAGGTATAAAAAATCATGGATTGAATTTTCTTCATGATACAATTCTTCCTCGCTCATTGTTCCCGATTGAAAGTGACTTTGCGGAGAAAAATCCTAGTAAGGTACGCAGATATAATGGTTTTGATGAAGACATTGATTTTTCATCAGAAATTAAACTTTTTACGAATGATAAGGCTGGAAAAGCTGGAAGAGCTACGTGGTTTATTGCAAGCAGAGATGTAATAACACGGAATGAGGATTATATATCACAGTGGCAAGTAGTGGTATCAAGTGCCAATGCAGGTGGTCAGAAAAGAGATAATCAACTCGAAATTATCGACAATCACTCTGCTTTCGGAAGGTCAAGACTTGCTCTCCGATCTTTTAGTACCCATGAAGAAGCCAAAAACTTCTTCGATTACGTGAGTTCATACTTTGTTAGATATGCATTTCTGCTGACTGATGAAGCATTAACTTCTCTTGGAAAAGAGGTACCTGACATTAAAGACTATACGGATGGTAATCCGTTTATTGATTTTAAGAGGAATATTGATGTTCAACTTTGCCAATTGTTTGGTATTAGTGATGATGAATTTGAGTATATGAGAAACCGTGTAATGAGTTTAAGGGGTGAAGCATAATGGCAGGAATTAAGATAAACACAGCTATAAAGGTTACTCCTCAGTGTTATGCCTACACCACTCCTGGAGTACCAGCGCACGATGGTTGGACTAAGATTGGTTTTACGGAGAGGGATGTCGAAACTCGTATCAATGAGCAGACGCATACGGTCGGCGTGGATCACAAGACATGGTGGCATTTTCGTGCCACGTATATGACGGAGCCGTTCGGTTCTTTCACGGACAAAGACTTCCACGCTTATCTGAAGAAACTGGGAATTGCCCGCAAAGAAGGAACAGAGTGGTTTCAAATTGAGCCAAACACCGCAAAAAGTGACTTTATTGACTTCACTCAAAATCATGGCACGGTTTCCGATGATGATAATACGGATGAGGTCATCCCGTATAAGCTGCGTGATGAGCAAAATCAGGCTGTTCAGAGTGCAATCGATTATTTCAAGTCTCATGAAAAGGGCGAATTTCTCTGGAACTGCAAGCCGCGTTTCGGAAAGACACTCTCAGCTTATGAACTTTGCAAACGGATGGATGCAACAAACGTACTTATTGTTACTAATCGCCCGGCGATTGCAAATTCTTGGTATCAGGATTACGAGATCTTTTTGGGACCTCAGTCTGGCTATCTTTTTGTCAGCAATGTCGATGGCATTAAGGACAAAAAGTATGTTCTGAGCCGTCAAGAATATCTGGATAAACTGAATAATTTTAATGACGATTTGAAAGGCTGCATTGAATTTGTCAGTCTTCAAGATTTAAAAGGATCTATTTACTTCGGTGGCAGCTATGACAAGCTGGCAGAGGTTAGTGCGGAGCATGGTCTCAAATGGGATGTTCTCATTATCGATGAAGCTCATGAAGGCGTGGATACATATAAGACGGATACCGCTTTCAGTCATATCAATCGAAAACACACCCTTCATCTTTCCGGTACGCCATTCAAGGCACTGGCCAATGACAAATTCGCAGACAAAGCAATTTATAACTGGACTTATGCCGATGAGCAGAGAAAAAAGCGTGACTGGGACAATGCTAGCGAGTTAGAGAACCCGTACGAGACGCTCCCGCAGTTGTCATTGTACACGTATCAGATGTCTGACATCGTCCGTGACAAAGTCAGGGAAGGCATAGAACTTGCCGATAACGATATCGAGGAGTATGCCTTCGACTTGAATGAGTTTTTCAAGACGAATGAATCCGGAAAGTTTGTTCATGATGCAGATGTGGATAAATTTCTTGATGCTCTTGCAACGCAGGACAAGTTCCCATTTTCTACGCCGGAACTCAGGGATAAACTGAAACACACTTTTTGGTTGTTGAACAGAGTAGCAAGTGCAAAAGCTCTTGCCAAGAAGCTCAAACTGCATCCAGTGTTTAAAGATTATGAAATCATTCTCGCTGCCGGTGACGGCAAGTTGGACAATGATGAAAATGAGAAATCTTTTGATCGTGTTACTAAAGCAATCAAAATGCATGACAAGACCATCACGCTGTCTGTTGGCCAATTGACAACTGGTGTGACTATTCCAGAATGGACAGCCGTGCTGATGCTTTCCAACATGTCGAGTCCGTCTCTTTATATGCAGGCCGCTTTCCGTGCGCAGAATCCTTGCCTCTTCCATGACGTGCAAGGCAATTCCTATCGAAAGAAGAATGCGTATGTGTTTGATTTTGATCCGGCGAGGACGCTGACTATTTTTGAAAAATTCGCCAACGACCTTATTCCGAAGACTTCAGGTGATAAAGGAGATTTTGATCAGCATCGAAATAATGTTCGCGAGCTTTTGAATTTCTTCCCTGTTTATGGCGAAGATGATCATGGATCGATGGTCGAACTTGATGCAGAATCCGTTCTGACGATTCCGCGTCATATACATGCAAAGGAAGTCATAGAACGTGGGTTCATGTCGAATTTCCTGTTTGCAAATATTTCCGGTATCTTCGGTGCTCCAAAGGAAATCATTGATTTGATTAACAACATGCAGGCCATTGAGGAGCCGAAGAAACTGGCTCCTACAGGAATTGATGAAAATACTCCTGAAAATCTTGATCTGAATGAAAACGGTGAGGTTGAAATTCCCCAAAATCAGATTATCGGTACGGCGAATGATCTGTTTGGTGACAAGGTTTACGGTGATATTGATAATCAGCTGACGCAAATGGTTTCCGATATTACGGAAGAGTATGAAAATAACCCTGATTCAAAGAAAAATGAGTTGGATGAACTCCGTGATAAATTCAGTAAGCCTGTCGCCAATACGTTGATTGAAACAGCGCGTAATCAGTACGGAAAAGATTTGAAGAAATCCACACAAAATAAGATGGAACGCAAGATTCA
>JBHADD010000170.1:0-3059 GCA_041854925.1 Ligilactobacillus sp.
AAGCCAAAGGGAAAGAATCGTAAAAAACAAAGCGGCCGCTGCAAACAGCCAAAAAAAGTGCGTCAGATTAAGCATCACGTCAAGCTGAACGAAAATCAAGAAGACGACAAAATTAACCGCCACGCTCAGAAATGTTTTTAACCCGTTTAGTTTCATCGTTGCATATAACAAAACGACAACAAGCCATAACAACATTACCAGGTAAACATCGCGCTTATAGTGAGAAATCGAGGAATTCAATTTTCCGTGATGCTTTTTGATCGTCAAAAAAACTTGATTTCCGACTTTGTATTCCTGATCCAGCCCGCCGGATTGCGAATAGGTATTTCTTAATTTGACAATCTTGTTTCGATACTTCCCGTTCAAGATTTTAAAAGTTACTTCCTGAACCGTTATTTTGTCTTGATTATTGAACGTATCCTCAGTTTTGCTGACTGATTTGACAGAAACGTTTTCGACTTTTCCTATCGGCTGTTTGTAAAGAAAAGCATCGTTGCTGACAAAAATATATATAATCAGCCCGCTGAGAATAATTAAAAGCAGTTTTAACAAATTGTGCTTATCAAATAATGTTTTCATTATCAATCACCTCAAGCTTCACTTTTAAGATACCATTTTGATCTAAAGAATTAAAGAAAATATTCGCTTGTTTTTATGTTAACTTAATAATAAAATTAGGTTAACTAGCAAAAGGAAGTCAATCATGGAAACAATTGAAAAAGTATTCAACTTACTGACCGAAACGCCTGAATACGTTTCAGGACAAAAAATAGCAAACGAACTCAACATCTCGCGGACGGCCGTCTGGAAAGCCATCAGTTCTTTAAAACAACGAGGCTTTTTAATTGAGGGCAAAACGCGGCTGGGCTATCGCTATCTTCCGTCAATGAGACTGAGCGAAGATGAAATCAGACGATATCTCGATCCTGCATTGAAACTGACTTTTGAGACATATGAACAAATCGAATCAACCAACGATTTTTGCAAGAATCTGATGCATGATTCAAAAATATCAACGCCACACATCGTTTTGTCAGAACAGCAAACATGCGGTCACGGCCGCTACGGACGAAAATTCTTTTCTCCAAAGGGCGGTGGAATCTACTTGAGCATTCTGTTAAAAATGAATGGCGAACAAATCGATCCCGGTCTGCTGACGATCTTCTCATCGCTAGCAGCCGTAAAGGCTTTGGAAAAGCTGTTTCGCATCAATTGCCAACTCAAATGGGTCAACGATATCATCGTCGACGATCGCAAGGTTGCCGGCGTTTTGGTCGAGGGTGCGACTGATTTTCAATCAAAGACAATCAATCACGTTATTATCGGGCTCGGCATGAATTACATGACTGATCCGGCTATTTTTCCGGATGACATCAAGTTTCGTGCCGGCTCCCTCAGAAAATACGCTCATTGTTCAGATGCCAGCAGAAACAAGCTCATCGCAGTCTTTTTAAACGAGTTTTTCAAAAACTATCCAAATTACCAAACCGGAGCTTTCATGGACGAATATCGCAAACGTTCAAACATCATCGGAAAACACGTCTCCATCCTCGTGTCAGGACGCGTCGTTTCAGGAACAGTCAAAACAATCGACGACAAGGGGCGACTTGTTTTGACTGACGGTACCGTCTTCGTGTCAGGCGAAGTTACAAAGATTAGAGAAAAAAGTTTATGATTTGCATAATTGACAAATACTAGTCTATAATTATATATAACATTAGGAGAGAAGGTATGCGTGATGAAAACATCTGAAAAAGTTCTTCAGCTTCTCTTGAAAAAACAGGCTTTCCTGTCAGGACAAGAACTGGCAGATGAGCTCAACATTTCAAGAACTGCAGTTTGGAAAGCAATTCAGTCGCTTCAAGAAGAAGGTTATCAAATCGAAAGCAAGCCGCGAATCGGCTATCGCTACATTGAAGGCCTGAAGTTGAGCACGGCATCAATCAGACGCTTTTTAAATCCTGAACTCGATTTAAATTTTGAAATTTATGATACAATTGATTCCACGAACAATCGCTGCAGTCAACGGGCCATGGATCCTGAAACGAAGACACCGCTCGTCGTTATTGCCGACAGTCAAGAGGCCGGCCATGGACGTTACGGACGCCCTTTTGCCTCACCTGTCGGCGGCGGAATCTACATAAGCATCTTGCTTGACAACAGCGATCCCGACTTCAATCCCGGTCTTTTGACGACCGCAACCGCCATTGCCGTTACCAGAACGATCGAAAAGCTTGTTCACGTCAAGTGCGAAATCAAGTGGGTCAATGACGTCCTTGTTGACGGCAAAAAAATCGTCGGCATTCTGACCGAAGGAGTTGCAGATCTTGAAACACAGCTCATCAAGCACATCATCGTCGGAACGGGCATCAACTACCTGACCGATCCGTTAGAGTTTCCGGAAGAAATCAGACAGCGGGCGGGATCTCTCAGAAGATACACGCTTGACTCCGGTGTCAGTCGTAATGCCTTCATTGCCAACTATCTCAACGAATTCTTCTCGCTATACCAAAACTATAAAGAAGCTTCATTTATGGATGAATATCGTGCTCATTCAAACACTATCGGAAAAGACGTCACCATCAACCGCTCCGGTCAAACTTCTGAAGGCCACGTTGCTACCATCGACAATCAGGGACGACTCGTATTGTCATCAGGAGAAACGCTTTCTTCAGGGGAAGTTACAAAAATCAGAAGCACGGATTAATCATGTTTTGATGAATCGAAAATAACACTGAATCGAATTTTTGAATAAATGACAAAAGAGGCTGGGAAAAAAGTCCCGTTCCTATGAAATGCCGAACGAAGGTGGTCGATTTGAGGCTGACTTTGTCCGGCTTTTATAATTTCCAATGAATAAAAACTACTTTTTTCAAGTGGCAGTACTGCTCAACCGATCTATCAAAGATCTCATTCAAATTTACCGCCAAACTATTTTGGGTCTATACTAAATGGTGTTGATGATGATTTTTAAACACCATTTTTTGTATTCACAAAATATCTTCGCAATGCTATAAAATGAAACTATACAAATGCAGCTGAATCTATCATTCCCACCT
>JBHADD010000171.1:0-8182 GCA_041854925.1 Ligilactobacillus sp.
AGCCTTGAAGGAAGGCGAAAGCATCGGGATGCCGGCAAGCATCGAGGAATTTTTGATTGAGCAACTCGGCAGGGTCGATACTTATGCTTATGAGTACAGCGGGTATCTCAGCAACATCTACAACATGAAGAGCTATTACGATGCGAACATGGACATGCTTGATCCTGAAAACTTCAATTCGCTGCTGTTTTCAAGTCAAAAGGTGATCACGAGGACGAAAAATGAAGTTGCTACATATTTTTCAAAGGGTTCAAAGGTCAGCGCAAGTCAGCTGGCAACGGGATGCATCATTGACGGAAAAATTGATCACAGTCTGATTTCGCGGTGTACGACGGTTGAAAAAGATGCGGAAGTCATCGGATCGATCGTGATGGCAAACGCCAATATCAAGCAAGGCGCAAGCGTCAAATATGCGATTTTGGACAAGTGCGTGACGGTCGAACCAGGCGTCAGAATCGAAGGCACGCCTGAAAATCCGGTTGTCATCAAGAAGCATGAGCATGTTTGCGCTGACGTTATCGGGGGGTGAAACAAATGAAAATTCTGTTTACGGCTGCCGAATGCGCTCCGTTCTTTAAGACGGGCGGATTGGGCGATGTTGCGGGAGCCTTGCCGAAAGCTCTCGCCAAGAAGGGCAACGAAGTCCGCGTCGTTTTGCCGTTTTATACGACGATGCCTGAAAAATATCAGGCCAAACTGACCGATTTGTTCAATTTTTACGTCAGCGTCGGTTGGCGCATGCAGTATTGCGGCGTCAAAACGCTGAAGATGGATGGCGTTCAATATTATTTTTTGGACAACAAGTACTATTTTGATCGGCCGGGAATCTACGGGTATTATGATGACGGCGAACGCTTTGCTTTCTTCCAGCAGGCGGTGATCGAGTTGATGCAGCGCATCAGCTACATTCCGGATATTTTGCACTGCAACGATTATCACACGGCATTCATCCCGTTTTTGCTGCGCGAAAAGTACGGCTGGATCGAAGCCTTCAATCACGTTGCGACCGTTTTGACGATTCACAATCTGGAATTTCAAGGGCAATACGGCAGAGAAGTCATGTCGGAATTGTTCGGGATGAGCGCCGATCGCTATGATGACGGCACGATTCAGATGGGAGACGCCGTCAACTTTATGAAAGCAGGCATCTTTTATGCCGATCGCATCAATACCGTCAGCCCGTCTTATGCGGCAGAGATTCAAACGAAAGAATTCGGCTGCGGTCTTGACGACATTTTGAGAATGTGCAGTTTCAAGCTGTCGGGAATTTTGAACGGGATTGATTATGAAACGAACAATCCGGAAAAAGATCCGGCAATTCCTTATAATTTTTCCGTCAAAAATCTTGCCGGCAAGAAAAAGGACAAAGAGGCTCTTCAAAAGAAATTCGGTCTTCCGGTCAAGCCTGACGTGCCTTTGATCGGAATCGTCAGCCGCCTGACCTATCAAAAGGGATTCCAGCTCGTTTCTCAGGAAATGTCGAATCTGATGCAGTTCAACGTTCAGCTCGTCGTGCTTGGAACCGGTTATGCCAACTTTGAGCATGATTTTCGCTATTTTTCAGGGCGCTATCCTGAAAAATGCAGCGCCTGCATCGACTTTGACGTTGAACTTGCGCAGCAGATCTATGCCGGATGCGACATGTTCTTGATGCCGTCCGCATTTGAACCGTGCGGGCTTTCGCAAATGATTTCAATGCGTTACGGCACGCTGCCGATCGTTCATCAGATCGGCGGACTCAGAGATTCGGTATGGGCATATAATCCGATTGAAGGAGTCGGCACTGGATTTGGCTTCGAAGAATTCGGGTCGTTTTGGATGATGGAGGAAATCAAGCAGGCACTAAACGTCTACAACAAGCAGCCAAAAGTCTGGGCAAGCATGATGAAGACGGCGATGACTTCTGATTTCAGTTGGGACAGTGCAAGTCAGAATTATCTTGACTTGTATGAGCAAATTTTACGTTAGTTTACGTTTTTCAAGGAGGGTAAGCGTATGGAAATCACTAAGGAACAGTTTATCAAGGAATTCAAGCGGCGTTTGACCGATGAATATGCTTTGGACGTCAAGGATGCGACGCCGGAAGAGCTGTATCAGACGCTGGCGGCAGTCGTCAAGTCCGGTTATTCCGACATTTGGCGCAAGACGTGGAAGAATTACATCAAAGAAGACCAAAAGCAGGTCTATTATTTTTCAATCGAGTTTTTGCCAGGGAGGCTGCTCAAGAGCAATCTTTTGAACATGGGCTGGTACGAACTGGTTGATTCGGCCTTTAAAGAGATGGGACTCAGTCTGGATGAGATTGCCGAAGCAGAACGCGACATGGCTTTGGGAAACGGTGGCCTCGGTCGTTTGGCGAGCGCCTTCATGGATTCGAGCGCATCCGACGGACTTCCGGTCAACGGCAACGGGATTCGCTACAAGTACGGCCTGTTCAAGCAAAAGTTCGTTGATGGCTATCAGGTCGAACTTCCGAACGAATGGCTCAATCAAGGAAACGTCTGGGAAGTTGCGCGCGAAAGCAAGGCCGTTGACGTCAAATTCGGCGGACAGGTCTATTTGGAAGAAGTTGACGGCGTGCTTCAGCCGGTTTACAAAAATTCTTATATCATTCGGGCTGTTCCTTACGATACGGGGATTGTCGGCTACAAAAACAATCACGTCAACACGATGAGATTGTGGGATGCGCAAATTCCTGCTTCAGAAGAAGTCAAGTTTCCGACCATTGAATCGAGAAGAAAAGTCGAAGATCTGACCTCAGTTCTTTACCCGGACGATTCAAACGAAGAAGGACGTTTGTTGAGACTCCGTCAGGAATACTTCTTCGTTTCGGCAGGGCTTCAAAGTATCGTACGCCATTACAAGAAGTACGGCAAACCGATGAGTGAAATTTCAGATCATATTTCCGTGCACATCAATGATACTCATCCTGCAATGTGCGTCGCTGAATTTATGCGCATTCTGCTTGACGATGAAAAGATGGGCTGGGACGAGGCCTTTGATCAGACCGTCAAGACGATGAGCTACACGAACCACACAATCATGTCGGAAGCGCTTGAAAAATGGCCGGTTTCCTTTATTGAACGCGTGCAGCCGCGCATCATGCAAATCATTGCGGAAATTGACCGGCGCTATGCGCTTGAACTTGCCAAAAGAGCAGAGACCGACCTTATTTCTGGCACGCGCATCGTGAACAACGGCATCGTGCATATGGCACACCTTGCAATCATCGGGTCGCACAGCACGAACGGTGTGGCTAAATTGCATACGGATCTTTTGGAACAAGACGTTTTGAAGGATTTCTACCATCTTTATCCGGAACGTTTCAATAATAAGACGAACGGGATCACGATCAGACGCTGGCTTCAAATCGCTGATCCGCGCCTTGCCAAGATTATCGACAAGACAATCGGAACTAAGTGGCGCAGCAATCCGAAAGAGCTGCACAATCTCGCAACGCATCTCAACGATCGGCGCCTGCTTACCGATATCGGCAAGGCAAAGCATCAAAACAAGGTCGATCTTGCAAAATATATCAAACAGACGACGGGAATCGTCGTTTCGCCGGATGCGATCTTTGACGTTCAGGTCAAGCGTCTTCACGCATACAAGCGTCAATTGCTCAACTTGCTGAAAATCGTGAAATATTACCTTGATCTGAAGGATGATCCGAAAAAAGACGTCGTGCCGCGCGTCTTCATTTTTGGTGCCAAGGCTGCTCCGAGCTATCATTATGCAAAATCGATCATCAAATGCATCAATGAGGTCGGCAACCTGATCAACAACGACAAAACGATCAAAGACAAGCTCAAGGTCGTCTTCCTGGAAGACTACGGGGTATCGCTTGCGGAAAAGATCATTCCGGCTGCGGACGTCAGCGAGCAGATTTCAACGGCCACAAAGGAAGCATCCGGCACGTCCAACATGAAATTCATGCTCGACGGAGCCTTGACCGTTGCAACGCTTGACGGTGCCAACATTGAAATCAAGGATTACGTGGGCGAGGACAACATTTTTATCTTCGGTCTGAAGAAAGAAGAAGTTTTGCAATACGAAGCCGATCACAGCTATCAGTCAAGCGACTATTACGCAAACGATCCGATTTTGCATCGTGTGCTTGATGCGTTTGTCGACGGAACGATTCCTTCAATCAGCGCAGAAGGTGCGGAAATTTTCAATTCGCTCGTGCGTGACAAAGATGAATACTTTGTTTTGCGCGACTTCGAAGATTATCTGAGAGCACAAAGCGAGGTCGAAAAGACGTACCGCAATCCGTCGCTTTGGAACAAGAAGTGCCTCGTCAACATTGCAAATGCCGGCTACTTCTCATCTGATTATACGATTCAAAAGTACGCTGACGAAATTTGGCACGTTGCCCCTTCTGCCCCGTTAGACGGAAAGGATTGTGGAGCAAATGGCCAATATCCGCTTTAATCCTTGGAGAAAAGAGTACAAGCGACCATTTGGCGCAATAAAAGCAGGTCAGGCAGCAGAATTCATGATTGAAGTCTATGACGCTTACGTTAAAAGCGTTGAGATGGAAATTTATCGCGACGGCGAATCAACGCCCTGCATTTTACAGATGGAAGATCAGCATGACGGACGCTATTGCTGCACGTATACGGCAGGCTCTGCCGGACTTTTGTTTTATTACTTCAAGCTCGTTTTGTACGAAAATAATTCTGAGCAGACCTATTATTACTGTTTGGGACTTGGCGTCACGCAGAATGAGGGCGAACTTTCCGAGCATTCCTATCAGTTGACGGTGTATGAGCGCGAGGTCGAAGCCCCCGATTGGTATCAGGATGCGGTTTGCTACCAGATTTTTCCGGATCGGTTCGCAAACGGGAATCCCGATGGCAGAATCGATGGACGCAAGCAGAACAGTTTCATTTACGGGACGGATTCGGATCTGCCGATGTACATCAGAAACAAGGACGGCGGCATTGATCGCTGGGATTTTTACGGCGGCAACATTCGTGGCATCATCGAAAAGATTCCTTATTTAAAGGAGCTTGGCATCACGATGATCTACCTGAATCCCGTTTTTGAGGCGACCAGCAACCATCGCTACGATACCAACGATTACATGAAAATCGATCCGATGCTCGGAACAGAAGATGATTTTGCAGAGCTTTTGCAAAAGCTGCATGCAAACGGGATTCACGTGATTTTGGACGGCGTGTTCAATCACGTTGGCAAAAACAGCCGCTATTTCAATGCGGGCGGACTTTACGGTGATGACGAAGGCGCTTTTCGCAACAAGGAAAGCAAGTATTATTCGTGGTTTCACTTCATTCACTATCCCGATTCCTATGATTCGTGGTGGGGCGTGTCCGACTTGCCGACCGTTGATAAGGAAAATCCGGACTATCAGCAGTTTATCTACGGCAAAAAAGACAGCGTCATCAGCAAGTGGACGAGCTTTGGCGTTGACGGCTGGCGGCTTGACGTTGCGGACGAATTGACGGACGACTTTATTGAAAACATCCGCAAAACTTTGGATGATTATAAGGAGCGCGTCTTGATCGGCGAAGTCTGGGAGGATGCTTCAAACAAGGTTGCCTACTCCAAGCGGCGCCGCTACGTTTATGGCAACGGTCTTTACGGCGTCATGAACTATCCGCTGAGGAAGTGCATCATTGATCTGGTGTTAAGCTCTAGATCTCCGCTTGAAATTGCGCACGAACTGATGCAGCTTCGCGAAAACTATCCGCGAGATTTCTTCTTCAATTCGCTGAACAATTTGGATACGCATGACACCAAGCGCATCATTACGGCGTGTTCGGGAAAGATGCAGCTTGTCAGAACTGCATGGGAGCTATTGTTCATGTTCCCTGGGATTCCTTGCGTCTACTACGGGGATGAAGCTGGTATTGTCGGTGATTCCGATCCGGACAACCGCCGTTTCTTCCCATGGGGGCACGAGAATCAAGAGATGCTGCAATTCATGAAACGCTTGATTTCAAAGCGCCGGGCATCGCAGGTGCTGAGTCGTGGCGAGCTCTCCTTGTTCGTTTGCGGAACGTTTTTTGGCATCGGTCGCTTTTTGGGCGATGAAGCAGTCGCATATCTGGTCAATGCGTCCGATTGCGAAGCAGAATTTAACCCGGATCAATTTCAAAGTTTCCATGACGAGGCGGGGCTTGGTGCCAAGCTGTGTCAGGCTTTTGCCAAGAAGAAGTTTGGTGCTTGGGAAAGCGCCGAAATATGAAAAATTATTGAAAAAACGCAGTGCCGTTGGGTGCTGCGTTTTTTTCGCGGAATGGGGGTGGCGCGGATGTTGAGGGTGGTTGTGGTTAGGGGATATTGCGGACGGGAAGCGGCAGAACATTTTTGCAATTTTTAGGGATTTTGTTCTACTTTCGGGACCGCGCGAGCCGTATTGGGGAGCGGGAGTAGACAAAATGCGGTCGTTTTGTTCCGTTTTTGTCTACTTTGAGGTCCGCGCGGGGGCTTTTTAGGGTCGGCGGTAGACAAAATGCGGTCATTTTGCTTTGTTTTTGTCTACTTTGAGGTCCGCGCGGGGGCTTTTGGAGGTCGGCGGTAGACAAAATACGGTCATTTTGCTTTGTTTTTGTCTACTTTGAGGTCCGCGCGGGGGCTTTTTGGGGTCGGCGGTAGACAAAATGCGGTCGTTTTGCTCCGTTTTTGTCTACTTCTGGGGTCGCACTGGATTTGGAATTGGCGGTAGACAGGTAGACAAAAACGAGTATAAAAGCAGACTTTGCTGCCGCGAGCACTGCATTTTGCCGTGAAAATTTGGCGAAATACAGTGCTGTTGCAGCAAGCGTCAATCCGATCAATACATAACTTACATTCTTTACATATCCTTTACAAAACGACCCAACGACCTTTACATTGGAACTTTACAATTGTAATGAAAATAAAGAAAGGGCGATTGTCATGAGAAAGAATTTTCGGATTCTGTGCCTTGTATCGCTGATGGCACTTGTGCTTGTCGGATGCGGTTCGAAAGCGCAGCAAAAAAGAGAAATTACGGTTGTCGGATCAACGGCGCTGCAGCCGATGGTCGAGATGGCAGCTGAAGAATATCAAAAAGATAATCACGACGTGTCGATTACGGTTCAAGGGGGAGGGTCTGGAACTGGGCTTTCACAAGTTCAGGCAGGAGCGGTTTCGATTGGGAATTCGGATATTTTTGCCGATCAGCAGCCCGGAATCAAGGTCAAGGACTTGGTTGATCACAAGGTCTGCGTGATGGGGCTGGCACCTGTTACGAATAAGGAAGCAGGCATCACGAAACTTACGATGGAGCAGCTTCGCGGGATTTTTTCAGGAAAATACACGAACTGGAAACAGGTCGGAGGTAAAAATCTGGCAATCGTTTTGATCAATCGCGCGCAAGGTTCAGGAACAAGAGCAGCGTTTGAAAGCGCAGTGATGGGAAATGAAAAGATGGCCAAGGCACAGGAACAGGAATCAAACGGGACCGTTTCAAAGATGATCGCGCACACGCCTGGAGCAATCAGCTATTTGTCATTTTCATATATTTCAAAAGACGTGCTCGGAATCGCAATTGACGGAGTGAAACCGACTGCCGGAAACGTTCAGACGGGTGAATGGAAAATCTGGTCGTATGAACATATGTATACTTACGGCAAACCAAATGAACAAACAAAGAAACTGCTTGGTTATATGAAATCAGATTACGTGCAGAAGAATCTGGTCAAGGCACTGGGCTACGTGTCGATTTCTGAGATGAAGGTCAAAAAAGATTCAAACGGCAAAGTCGTGCCGGTCAAAGAAGGTGAACGGAATGGATCCGATTAGAGATAAAATATTGAAGCGTTCGAAGGAATCGAACCAGGATATAATAGGAAAGATTTTGAGTTATGCGGCAATCGTTTTGATTTTAGCGGTGGTTGTTTCAATTTTTGCATTCGTGTTTGCAAAAGGAATTGCGACATTTACGGAAAATCATGCGAGTTTAAAGGACTTCTTGACGGGAACCGACTGGAATCCGAACATCAAAGGCGAAGACGGCAAGCCGCTTGTCGGGGCTTTGCCGATGATCGTCGGATCGTTTGCCGTTACGCTTTTGGCGGCGCTCTTTGCAACACCGTTTGCAATCGGGACGGCCCTTTACATGACGGAACTTTCGTCAAGCAAAGGTCGCGCGTTTATGCAAAGCGTCGTTGAGCTTTTGGTCGGCATTCCT
>JBHADD010000172.1:0-3753 GCA_041854925.1 Ligilactobacillus sp.
AAAGAGATCGTGCAACAAACCGGCACGAGCCGTCGCTTTGGCATTCAAGTGCAGCTTTTTGGCAATCTTATAGCTTTCATACGAAACAGCAATCGAATGTTCCAGTCTCGTTGAAAAATGATGCTGGGTAAAGCTGTCCAATGCCAAAACTTCCGGTCGTTCCAAAAGTTCGCCCACATAACTCATATACTCACGATCATTGCACCATTTATTTTTGTTCATTCAGTTCTGTTACCTCTTTTATCGTTGTACCATGCGACTAATCAGCCCTATGACTATATCATACTGTATTTTATTGAATTAATAACGAAGAAAAATTTAAAAATAGGAAATGCTGTCAGATTTTTGACTCAACAAGCTCGTATCCAATGCCGACGCGACGATTGACAAACTTGCTTCCGGCAAAATTTTTTTCTAATTCGTCAAGCGTGACGACTCGATAAGGGGCTTTGTTTTCAGTCGATTCATTGAGATTCTTTTTGACTTCTGCCATGATCAGATTCAGCTCCAAAATCTCTATCAGATCATAATGCACCAATAAATTGACGATATAAGGGCTCTTTGAATCCTTAGTTTCGCATAACAAATTAAAACGAGTGAACTTGCCTTCGTTATAGCGAACGTCAAGTTTTACCCCCGTAAGATCCATTTTTTTGAATTCTGCATCCATATTTTCATTAAACATCTGGTAGGCCGGTGCCTTGATTCTGACGACAAATGCAACGTGCTGCTCTAAATTATAGCAAAGCACGTCGTTTATAATTGCTTCATATAATTCCATCACATATCTCTCCAAATATCATGTACAGAGCCTATCATAATACTAAGAGCCAGTATTATGCAAATCAAATCAAAATAATAAGAATTTGCATAAAAAAAGAGAGATGGTAACTCCATCTCCCCTTACGCAGAATCTCCAGTTAATTATTTAACTGCATCCTTAAGAGCTTTACCAGGCTTAAATGCTGGTACCTTGCTTGCAGGAATTTCGATTTCTGCACCCGTTTGCGGATTGCGGCCTTTGCGTGCTGCACGTTCGCGTACTTCAAAGTTGCCAAAACCGATCAATTGAACCTTATCGCCCTTTTCAAGAAAATCTTGAATTGAACCAAAAACGGCATCAACTGCAACAGTAGCATCCTTTTTTGTCAAACCTGTCTTTTCTGCAACAGTTTCGATTAATTGTGCTTTGTTTGCCATAAATACTTCACCTCCATAATGAAGTTATGATACATTGAAATATCAATTGAAGCAACAACGTCTAACAAATCATTGCTCAGTTATTAATTTAGCATAGAAAGCCCCATATAGCAACGTTTTTCAGCATATTTCAGACTTTTTTTACTTTTCATTCATTTATATTGCTTTTACTTATTTTCTTCGTCTTTCAATCAGGTGCAATGGAGTCCCTTCGAAATCAAACGCTGCCCGCAATTGATTTTCCAGGAATCTTTCATATGAAAAATGCATCAATTCAGGATCATTGACGAAAATGACAAATGTTGGCGGCTTGACTGCAACCTGCGTTGCATAGTAAATGCGCAATCTTTTGCCGTTATTGGTCGGAGTTGGGTTATGCGCAATCGCATCCATGATAACGTCATTCAAGACTGCTGAAGAAACACGCTTTGAGTGATTTTCATCAACGCGTTTGATCAGTTTTGGCAATTCGCTCAACCTCTGATGCGTTTTGGCTGAAACAAAGACAATCGGCGCATAGCTGAGATATTGAAATTCGTTTCTGATATGGCTTTCGAATTCTTTCATCGTATAGCTGTCCTTTTTGAGCGTATCCCATTTATTGACAACGATTACGATTCCGCGTCCGGCATCATGCGCATAGCCTGCGACGTGCTTGTCTTGTTCACGAATCCCTTCTTCGGCATTTAACACAACGCAAACGACATCTGAACGATCGATTGCCTGCATTGCCCGCAAGACGGAATATTTTTCCGTATTTTCATAGACCTTGCCTTTTTTACGAATTCCGGCAGTGTCAATCATCGTGTAAACCGATCCGTCCTCAGTCGTAAATTTCGTATCGATGGCATCACGAGTCGTTCCTTCAATATTAGAAACAATCACGCGGTTTTCACCCAAAATTGCATTGACAAGCGACGATTTGCCGACATTCGGACGTCCGATGAAACTAAATTTGATGGAATCATCAATCTCTTCGGCCGCATCTTCAGGAAAGTTCTTAACGATCAGATCCAGCAAATCACCCGTTCCGATGCCATGCGTCCCTGAAATCGGAACCGGATCACCGAATCCGAGCGAGTAGAAATCATAGATTTCGCTTCTTGCCTCAGGATTATCAACCTTGTTTACGGCCAAAATAACCGGCTTGTCCGTCTTATATAAAATGCGAGCTACTTTTTCGTCAGCATCCGTCACGCCCTCTTTGACGCTTGTGACAAAAACAATCACGTCAGCTTCATCAATCGCAATTTCTGCTTGTTCCGTAATTTGAGTGATGAAAGGTTCATCACCGATATCGATTCCGCCAGTATCGATCAAGTTGAATGCCTGTCCCATCCATTCGCTCCGAGCATAAATTCGATCTCTCGTAACGCCTGGGATATCTTCAACGATTGAAATTCTTTCGCCGGCAATTCGATTAAAAACGGTCGATTTGCCGACGTTCGGACGACCGACAATCGCAACTACTGGGTTTGCCATAATAACGCCTCGCTTTCTGATAGTTGTTCATCTAAAATGACTCGATTGTTTTCAGAAAAAAACTGGCCCGAAGAAATCAACGGGCCAGCCATGCTGAAACATTCAGCGATCAATCTTAGTCTTGATCTTTCAATTCATCCCCGACAAGATCGGCCATCGTAAAGCCTGTATCTTCTTCAGGAATTTCTACTTTTTCTTCTTCAACAGGAGCGTCTTGCTTCTTTTCGGCAGCAGGCTTTTCTTGCAAAGCTTTGATTGAAAGAGCCAAACGATGTTCATCGGCATTAACGTTCAAAACTTTGACCTTAACCTTTTCGCCTGAAGTCAAAACTTCATTAGGCGTAGCAATATGCTTATGTGAAATTTGTGAAATGTGAACCAAGCCTTCAACGCCTGGAAATACTTCGACAAAGGCACCAAAGCTCGTCAAACGCTTAACGGTACCTTCCAAAACATCACCTTCAGCAACTTTTTCAGTAATGTTGTCCCAAGGTTGCGGCAATGTTTGCTTGATTGAAAGTGAAATACGATCTTTTTCAGGATCTACGGCAAGAACCTTAACCTTGACATCCTGACCAACTTTCAATACGTCAGAAGGCTTGCCAACGCGTTCGAATGAGATTTCTGAAACGTGAACCAAACCGTCAACGCCGCCAAGATCGATGAAGGCACCAAAGTTTGTCAAACGAGCAACTTTGCCTTCAACAACATCGCCAACGACAAGTTTGTCCAAAACGGCCTTCTTGTTTGCTTCGCGTTCTTGTTGAACGATTTCCTTGTGTGAAAGAATCAAACGATTTTCGCTTGGTTCAAGTTCAACAATCTTGAGTTCAAGCTCTTGACCCTTATATTGGTTGAGATCTTCGACAAAATGATCGGAGACCATGGATGCAGGAATGAATCCGCGAACGCCGGCATCAACAACCAAACCGCCCTTGACAACTTGTGTAACAGGAGCCTTGATTGTTTCGCCTGCTTCAAATTTCTTTTCGATGTCGTCCCAAACCTTGCGGGCTGCCAAACGACGTTGTGACAACAAGAAGCTGCCGCCTTCCTTATCGGAACCGATCT
>JBHADD010000173.1:0-10581 GCA_041854925.1 Ligilactobacillus sp.
ATAATGATTTTTAAAGTATATTATCAACCAACAAAACGGATCAATCCGCGTCGTGAAAGCACGGAAGTATTGTATCTTGAAGCTGATTCTGAACCAGAGGCACGAATTCTCGTTGAGTCGAATACGGAACATAACGTTGAATTCATTGAACAACTTGATGAAGCTGCCCTGGAATACGAAAAGAACAGCCCCAACTACAAAATAACGGAGTTTTAATAAATGAAAAAACTCAATGTCAAAAATAATGAGACTGCCGTTTTTGCACTCGGCGGTCTTGGAGAAATCGGGAAAAACACCTATGGCATTCAATTTCAGGACGAAATTATCATTGTTGATGCCGGTATCAAATTTCCCGAAGACGATCTTTTGGGCATCGACTACGTCATTCCCAATTATCAATATTTAGTTGCAAACCAGCAAAAAATTAAAGCTTTGGTTATCACCCACGGTCACGAAGATCATATCGGCGGTATCCCCTACTTGCTTCAACAGGTTAACGTTCCTGTCTACGCTGGCCCGCTTGCGCTTGCGTTGATCAAAAGCAAGCTTGAAGAACACGGATTGCTTAAAACAACGGAGCTTCACGAAATAAACGAAGACACTGTTTTGAGATTTCGAAAGACAAGCGTCTCGTTTTTCAGAACGACTCACTCAATTCCGGACACTTTAGGGGTGGCAATCAAGACCCCTTCAGGAACAATCGTTTGCACCGGTGACTATAAATTCGATTTGACGCCGATTACGAATCAGCCGCCTAACCTGCAGAAGATGGCGAAATTGGGTGAAGAAGGCGTTTTGTGTCTGCTTTCCGATAGTACTAATGCTGAAATTCCCAATTTTACAAAATCAGAACGTTGGGTCGGAAAATCAATTAAACGCATCTTCGAAAAAGTCGAGGGTCGAATCATCTTCGCAACTTTTGCATCCAATATTTCCCGTATCCAACAGGCCGCTGATGCTGCCGTCAACAAGGGGCGTAAAATTGCCGTCTTCGGACGAAGCATGGAGGCAGCAATCGTCAACGGTCGCGAACTTGGCTATCTTAATATCCCTGAGGATGCGATTGTTGATGCAAGGGAAATCAACAGCCTTCCGGCAAACAAGGTCATGATTCTTTGCACCGGTTCCCAAGGTGAACCGATGGCTGCGTTGAGTCGCATTGCCAATGGTACTCACAGACAGGTTTCAATCCAGCCGGGTGATACGGTCGTCTTCTCAAGTTCGCCGATTCCGGGAAACACGCTGAGCGTCAACAAGGTCATCAATGAGCTTGAAGAGGCCGGTGCAACCGTTATTCACGGCAAAGTGAACAATATTCACGCATCCGGACACGGCGGACAAGAAGAACAAAAGCTGATGCTTCGCTTGATGAAACCTAAATTCTTCATGCCGGTTCATGGCGAATATCGCATGCTTAAAATTCATACGCGCCTGGCACAAAATTGCGATGTTCCCAAAGAGAACTGCTATATTCTTGAAAATGGCGATGTCTTGGCTTTGACGCGCGATTCCGCCAGAATTGCCGGTCACTTCAATGCCGATGACGTCTATATCGATGGTTCCGGTATCGGAGACATCGGCAACGTTGTTTTGAGAGATCGACGGATTTTGTCCGAAGAAGGACTTGTCGTCGTCGTTGCCACGATTGACATGAAGAATCGCGAAGTATTGTCAGGACCGGATTTATTGTCACGCGGTTTCATCTATATGCGTGAATCAGGTGAATTGATCAACAAGGGTCGCAAACAAGTTTTCCGTTCAATTAAACGAACTTTGAAGAATGAGAAAATTTCGGAAGCTATGCTCAAAGACGCTATCGTGTCCGATTTGCAGTCATTCTTATTTGAACAAACAGAACGTCATCCTTTGATTATTCCAATGCTCGTTACCGTTTAAAATATTGGAGGAGCCAAAAGTCAGGCTCCTCTTTTTCGTTTCTAGATAAACCTAGCATAAAGTTAACTTGTATAAGTTCCATTTTTGTTATAAAATTCTTTAGAAGAATGTTCGAATGGAGGAAAGAATGATGAAGACATTTTTCATCATCGTCAATAATCAAGCCTCTAACGGTTTAAAAGCCGACGTTTGGCAAAACATCAGGACGCGGCTTGATTCACGAAAAATTTCATATATCTTCCGCAAAACAAAACAGGTTGGAAACGCTAAATCTCTGACCAGGCGATATGTTTCGCATCTTACCAAAGAAGAAGCTGATGCAACCATTGTTATCGTCATTGGCGGTGACGGAACTCTAACCGAAGTTCTCAACGGCATCAAAGAGACTCCTTATAAACACGTTCCGCTTGCTTTCATTCCCATCGGTGAAAACAACGGCTTTGCTCAAGGAATCGGCATTGCATCAGATCCGATGATTGCTTTGGAACAAATTCTTTCAGCAACAGAACCCGTCTATTACGATATCGGTGAGTACACGGAAACGACGCACCGAAGTCACGGCTACTTTTTTAACGATTTCGGAATCGGACTTGACGCATTTGTAATCAGTTTAAATTCTCAGGCACATAAACATAAACGCTTGCAAAAACTCTTGAATAAATTTCATCTCAAATTTCTCGCTTATATGGTCAGCGCGTTTGATGCTCTAATCAACCAAGAGTCTTTCTCAGCAACAATCAGAATCGGTGACAAATATGAATTTTTCAAACACGTTGCATTCGTCAACGTTGCCAATCATCCTTACTTTGACAACGGCATCGTTTTGTCTCCGACCGCAAACGTCAATGACCATAAACTTGACCTGCTCATTGCTGATAATCTCGGTTTCTTCAAGTTTATTGTTTTGGCAATTTCGATTTACTTCAAAAAGCAACTGAAACTGCCGTATTTGCATCACTATAAGAGCGAACAGATTCACCTTATCATCAATTCCCTTGAATTTGGCCAAATCGATGGCGAAGAAATTGGGAACGGCTACTTTGATATCTTCTACAAAACGTCACAATACCCTTTTTGGATGAACATTTCGAGCGTTCCCCCCGAAAAAAGGAGATAAAAAACAGACCAGCTTCCTGACGATTGAAAGCTGGTCCGTTTTTTTATTTTTGAGAATTTTTATATCGACCTCGAGCGCAAAAGATAAGCACCCAAACCAACGTATAAGCATTCATCGACAAGTCGGTAAGATGATCGGCAGATCTGATCCGTGACTTTTAGGAAGCCATACGAACAGTTGCAAATAAGTCACAACAGCCAGAGATATTACCGGAAGAACCCATCCGGCCACGCCGTTGCCTTTCCCAGAAATAAGATATTGGATTACCACTACTGCAGCAGCAATTATATACATATTAGAAAATAAATCTTCCATGCGGAATCCCCCTAATCATGAATGCTCATTAAAGTTCGTAACCCAAAAGTATATAATGGTTTACGATGTTTATTTTCAATAGATACTCTTTTATTATAACTGTCTATATCGCAATATATAAGTGCTAAAATGTCAAGGATGGATCCACTTGCCCTCAGAAAATCATTAAAAAAAATCTTCGAAGATAAATTCCTCGAAGATTTGATCCTGATTATCTGCGGATTATCCGCCAAAAATATTTATCTTTATTAAGAATTTCGCTGTCAGTCAAATTAAATAGATATATTTTTATATGAAATGATAAGGGTCAATCCCTTCCATTCCAATTAAAGGATCAATTTTCTCAATATTGTCAAAAGTCAAAATCGGCTTTTGAACACTGCCCAGATTAGGATCAATATCAGCGGATTCAAGCTGAACAGTCTTGCCTTGAGGTTTAGTTTCAGCTTTTTTTCCGGTAAATTGAAAAATAATCTGTTGCTTCAGCGTCGTCTCACGATCCAAAGATTCAGCACGAATACAATTGGCATAAGCACTCGGCTCGCCAATCAGCATCAATTTGAGCTTAGCACGTGTCAAAGCCGTATAAAGCAGGTTTCTCGCATACATCCGCGAATATTGTCTGACCATTGGCAAAATCACAATCGGAAACTCGCTGCCTTGAGATTTGTGAATCGACATACAGTAGGCCAAAGTCAAATTTAGAAAGTCGGCTTGTTCGAGTTCGACTTCACGCCCTTCAAATCTGACCATCATTGTCGTTCCGCGACCTTTTTGCGACTCATTGATTGCGATGATCTTGCCGATATCACCATTAAAAATATTCTTTTCAGGATTATTTTGCAATTGCAAAACACGGTCACCGATATGAAATTCATTTTCTCCAGACTCTACGCTTTTTGCATTCAGTCTCGTTGGATTCATCAATGGGGCAAGCGTGCGGTTCAATTGATTAATTCCGGCGGGACCCATGTACATCGGTGCCAAAACCTGAATATCATCCGCACTTTGTCCTTTCTTCAAGACAATCTGCACGATTCTTTCCGTAACGCTGCAAACCTGCTCGCCGCTGCATTTTATAAAAGAACGATCACCGGTTTTTTCTAAAAGGTCAGACGGAACTTCGCCATTTACGATGCTACGCGAAAGCTTAACAATTGAAGAGCCGTCACCTTGACGGTAAATATGCGTCAATTCCTTTGACGGAATCTGCATGCTTACAAGCATATCAGCAAAAACTTGGCCGGGGCCGACCGACGGAAGCTGATTTTTGTCACCACAAAAGATGACCTGCATACTGTCAGGAACGCAAGAAAGAAGCATATGCATCAATTCCGTATCAACCATCGATGACTCGTCAATAATCAGCAGCGTCCCATTCAAATAATCTAAATCATTTGCAGAAACTTCATTGCCGCCCGTAATTCCGAGCAGATGGTGAATCGTTGAAGCGTCCATCTCGGTCGCATTGGCCATTTTTTGAGCAGCCCGTCCCGTCGGAGCAGCCAGCTTTATCCCCTTTGCGTCTTCCCGGTCAATTTTATTGAGTTTCATATAAACTTCGGTAATCCCGCGAAGTATCGTCGTCTTCCCCGTACCTGGACCGCCAGTCAAAAGAAAAACCGGTGATTTAATGGCATCTTTGATTGCCTGACGCTGATCTTGACCATAGGTAATGCTAAATTCAGCCTGGATGTCTTCAAGGCAGCGATCAATTTCATCTTCGTCATATTCAATCGGTTCATCACGATTATTCATCAAACGATAAAGATCATAAGCAATCTCTTGTTCAGAATTGTAAAGAGCTTTCGGATATATTCTCTTGCCTTCGATTACAATTTTGCGTTTCCGGCCTGCTTCAATAATCGCATCAGCTACTTTTTCGGGATCAACCTTTTCAGAACGTGCTCCTTCCAAAAGCCGCAAAGATTTTTCGAGCAAAACCTCGTCGTTGGCGTAAGTGTTGCCATTTGAATAGCATTCTTCATACAAGGCAGCTAAAACGGCACCAAGGATGCGCTTTTGATCATCAAATGAAATCCCCATTTTCTGCGCAATCTGGTCGATGCGCTTAAATCCCAATCCGCGAATCTCGGTTGCCAAACTGTAAGGATCTTCACGGATGACTTCCAACGATTTTTCCTGATAACGCGAAAAGATGTCTTCGGTAATCCGACTTGAAAAACCCAAATTGTTGAGCTCGATTATCGTTTGCTCAGTCCCGTTGTTTTCAGTTATTCCTTGCATCAGAACGCCTTTTTGGCGTTCGCTCAACCCAAGCGTTTCGACCTTGTTCTCGTCTGAAAGAAGCACGTTGATTGCGTTTTTTCCCAAAACGTTCACAATATGTTCAGCCGTCTTTTTGCCGATTCCGGGAAAAATATCAGATGACAGGTATGAAACCACGCCATCAGTCGTCGCAAGCGTTTCAGATTTGTAATTTTGTGCTTGAAACTGCATTCCGTAACGTGCATGTTTGGTTAAACGTCCTTCAAAAGAATACTCGTTTCCTTCAATGATGTCAGCAAAATTACCAACTACGGTTATTTGCTTTTCGTCCCATTGAAAACTTGCTTCCTTAATTTTCACCAAAAGAACCTTGTAAAAACTGTTTGGTGCTTCAAAAAAAATATGCACCGCTTTTCCCTTAACGTGTTCGGTCATCCTTTCCCCCCTGTTTTCCTTTGTTGAGAACCTTTGAAATATCGTCCAAACGTTCAATCATCTTGGAATAATATTCCTTATCAAGTTGCTTTGCTCGTCCAAAATAAGCATCCGGGGCTTTTCCCAATCCTGTTTCAACGACGCCGCGCATGAAAACCGCATGCTTGTCATTTGGCTTGTCTTTCAAATACAGATCATAATACTTGCGTGCTTGCTCAAAGCATCCAAGTGCCAAAAACGAATCCCCTAAAACGATGCAGGCATCCAGCCTCGTCTGATTGTTTCCCTTTTCAAATGCGGTCAAGGCATATGCCAATGCCTTTTGATGGTTTCCGTTTGAAAGTTCAGTCTGTGCCATCATCAGCATTGCATCAGATTCATATTTTGATCCGTTAAGCATTTTAAACTCAGCTGACGCTTCTTTAAATAATCCCGTCGCATAAAAAACGTTGCCCAGTCCATAATGAAGCAGCGCCTGCTTGTCTGCCTGTCCTGAAAAGACGTTCAGTGCCCTTTTGAACAGTTCCTCTGCCTGTTCAAAACTTTGCAATTCGGTCAGATAACACCCCAAAGCATAATAGCTTTGTGGATCATAGGGATTTTCATCAACTTTTTCGATTAATTTCTCAATCTTTTCTTTGGTCTCTTCTTCCAATTGCTTTCGCTTATTTTTTTTCTTGTCCAAAAAATCACCGCCTTAGACAACATCCGTTGGATCAATATCGCGTTTCAAATAATCATTCTTATTCCATTCGATGCATTTGAACGTCTGACCATTATCGGTCGTTTCAAGAATTGATGTACTCGTATTCGCAAGACCGCCCTTATCTCTGATTTTTGAAAGCGGCACCCCCATCAAATGTCTTATTTCAGCACATAAAGCTGCCCCGTGACTTACGATCAGAATATTTTCCTTTGGATATCGCTCACAGATTGCCTTTATTTTGGGAGTCATTCGTTCAATCACGTCTTGATAGCTTTCACCGTTGATTTTAGCACCATTGTATTGCTCAGGATGATGTTTGAATGCATCAAGCTCTTCCGGAAACCGGTCCGCAACCTCAGTGAATTTCATCCCTTCCATTTTGCCTAAATCAAATTCCTGAAATGCGCGATCGGATTCAAGCTTAACAGGGTACTCCAACAAAGAGACAAGCTTTTGTGCCGTGATCCGTGCCCGCTTGATCGGACTGCAATAAGCCTTGGCGAACTTGACGTTATTCAAATACTCAGCCAACAGGCCGATTTCAAGATAGCTTTGCGCAAGCAATGGCGAATCGCCGTGTGCTCCTTGATATCTCCCTTCAAGATTCCATTCGGTTTTACCGTGGCGAACAAAATATAATCTGGTCATCAACCGACACCCTTTTCCAATTATAGTATGCTATACAGTTATTATCTCACATTTTACGCCATTAATGAACAACGGTGTTTTTGCTTTGCAAACAAAAGAGCCGGGAATCCCCGGCTCTTTTATCATGCTTTGACTACACGTATTGCAAAAGGCGACCATTTTGATAAGCGTGATCGATCGTTCCGCTTCCAAGGCATTCCTCACCGTCATAAAAAACAATTTCCTGTCCGGGAGTTATTGCCCTGACCGGATCGTCAAAGACGACTTCGACCTTGTTTCTTTCATCGTTGAAATTCACGGTAACACCAGAATCTTTTTGGCGATATCTGAATTTTGCGGTGCAATGAAAACTTTGTCCGCGGTCTTCGATCGGTGCCACAAAGCTCAGTCTTGTCGCATCAAGGCTCGTTGCATAAAGATGTTCATTGTGGTATCCCTGACCAACATACAGAGTATTCGTTTTCAAATCTTTTCCGACGACGAACCATGGCTCGTTTGACTTGCCGTCACCGCCGAGTCCAAGTCCGCGACGCTGACCGATCGTATAATTCATCAAACCGAAGTGATCGCCTTTATATTCGCCTTCAAAAGTCATCATTTTGCCGGGCTTTGCAGGCAAAAATTCACTCAAAAATTTGCTGAAGTTTCTTTCGCCAATAAAACAAACACCTGTCGAGTCTTTTTTGTCAGCCGTTGCCAACCCTGCTTTTTTGGCAATTTCGCGCACTTCCGACTTTTGCATGCCGCCAATCGGAAACATCGCTTTTTCAAGCTGTTTGCCCGACAGTTGGCTTAAAAAATACGTCTGATCCTTATTTTGATCAGCACCTCTTATCAAATGCACGGTTCCGTCATCATCACGCTTGATTTGAGCGTAATGTCCCATCGCAATATAGTCAGCATCCAGTTCCATTGCATAGTCCAAAAAAGCTTTGAATTTGACTTCTTTATTGCACATGACGTCTGGATTGGGCGTTCTGCCGTGACGATATTCATCCAGAAAATACGTGAAGACCCCGTCCCAGTACTCTTTTTCAAAGTTGACCGAATAATACGGGATGCCGATTTTGTTAGCAACCTTGGCAACGTCTTGATAATCTTCCGTCACCGTACAAACGCCGCTGTCTTTTTTCTCGTCCCAGTTTTTCATAAAGACGCCGACAACGTCATATCCTTGCTGTTTGAGCAAATATGCACAAACAGACGAGTCTACGCCGCCGCTCATTCCGACAACGACACGAATCCTGCTGTTATCTGTCATAACTAAAAACTCACCATCGCTTTATTAAATTCTGAATTAACAATTGAAGGTTGTTTTCTTCAGTGTTTCCTATGATAGCAAAGAATTTTGAAAAAGACAAGTTAGCGCAAAAGAAAAGCAGTCGCACCGAAAACACGACTGCAATTCAAAAATTTTATCAATCTTTCGTCATTATTCTTCCGCGATAATGTTGTGATCCATCAAGTCCTTCAAAATGTAATTCAACTGCTCAATGTGCGTTTCAGCATCATTGCCCTTAAAAACGTTGACTTCCTTGATTCCGTTTGCAGTCGTCGTCACCATTTTAAACCCGTCCAATGCAGACGTTACGGTCATTTTGAACTTAAAACCTTGATTATAAGGAGAATTTGGATCAAGTGAACGCTCCAACGTGAATTTTCCGCCTTTCGATTCAACAAAGCCAACGTCTCGCAACGAATAGCGTTTGATTTCAGGCGATAATTCGAAAGTTCTCGTATCGCCTTGCAGTTTTGCTTTTTGTCCGTATGCCATATTCATTACCTGCCCTTTTTCATTCTTTCAATTGTTTTTGCCAGTACTTCAATAATACGTTCAACTTCTTCTTCAGTGTTGTATCTGCCAAAACTGAAGCGCAATGATTCGGAAACCCTTGGACTGTCCTTTCCGTACATCGCAGTCAGCACGTGAGAAGGCTCAAGCGAACCTGCCGTGCATGCAGACCCCGCAGAAGCAGCGATTCCGTTCAAATCAAGATTGGTCAGCAAAGCATCGCTTTGGCAGCCTTTGAACCAAAGACTGACAATTTGAGGAAGCTCGCTTCCATCATGCAATCCGTTTATTTCAAAGTCGATTCCTTGACGCTCCAAGCCTTCCGCCAGTTTTTTCTTCAAATTCTTAAATTTTTCCCGCAGCCCTTTTTTATCGGCATTTGCCAATTCGACTGCTTTGGCAAAACCGGCAATGGCCGGAACGTTTTCTGTTCCGGCACGACGCTTCAGTTCTTGATCGCCGCCGCGCAAATACGCTTTAAGATTTAATCCTTCTCGTTCGTATAAAAATCCCAAAAACTTCGGACCGTTCAATTTGTGTGCAGATGTCGACAGCAGATCTATCTTGTCTTTTTGAACGTCCACGTCCAAAATTCCGTAGGCTTGCACGCAATCGGTATGGAACCATGCATTCGACTCCGAAACGATTTCACCGATCTCATGAATGGGCTGTCTGCTTCCGACCTCGTTATTGCCCGTCATGACGGACACAAGAATCGTGTCATCGCGCAAATAATTCTTCAATTCGTCCAAATCAATGATTCCGTTTTCATCAACCGAAAGATATGTTACTTCATATCCCTGGCTTTCCAAAAAAGCCATCGGTTTTAAAACCGCCTCGTGCTCGATTGCAGTCGTGATAATGTGGCGACCTTCATTTCTCCGAAGAAAAGCAGTCTGCATAATGGCAGTATTGTCGCCTTCTGTTCCACCGCTTGTAAAGACGATTTCATTATCGCTTTTTGCGTTGATCGACTTTGCAATCACATGTCTGCTTTCATCAAGCACGTACCGTGCTTCACGGCCGAAGCTGCTAACTGCAGAAGCGTTGCCGAAGACGTTTTTCATCATCTCCGTCATAGTTTCGATTACCTCAGCAGCCATTGGCGTCGTCCCGGCATTATCGGCATAAATTCTCTTCACGAAAAACGCCCCCTAATCCGCAAGCAAAGCCATGATCATCTTGGCTGAACGCTTGCCTGCGTCAATAATAAATTCGTCAAATGATTGAGCCGCTTCGCCATTACCGTTATCAGACATTGACCTGACGATAACGAACGGTGTCTTAAGCTGATATGCCGCTTGCGCAATTGCAGCTCCTTCCATTTCGCAGCAAAGTGCTTCAGGATAAATTGTCTTGATCTGAGCAATTGCTTCATCGGAACTGACAAACTGATCACCGGTAACGATTAAACCTGTTTTGACGTTCAGATCCGTTTCTTGG
>JBHADD010000174.1:0-4010 GCA_041854925.1 Ligilactobacillus sp.
CATCGTCGAGTTTTGTCAAATAGTCCTTGACGTTTTTTTGCAGCACCGCGGCTCCTTTTTCAAGCATGGAGTCTGATGCGATAAAATCCGTTGCTGGTAAAATTTCAACTTCATCGATTTTCTTCAGACTTCTCTGATCAGTTGAATCGAAAAGTCTGAGAGAATCTATTTCCGTATCAAACAAATCGATGCGAACCGGATTTTCCAAATTGAGCGCATAAATATCGAAAATCGAGCCGCGAACGGCAAAATCACCTGGTCTTTCAACCATTTTGACCGCCCGGTACCCCATCGTGCAAAGCTCTTGTTTTAATTCTTCAGGAATGATTTCTTCTCCGAGCTTGAACTTAAGACTGCTCTTGAGCCAAAAATCCTTCGGACAAAGAAGGCGTCGTATTCCCGAAACGGAAGTCACGACGATTTTGGCGCTTCCGTCAGCCATTTTCTGCAAAGTTCTGACTCGCTGTGCCCTAAATTCCGGTGAGCTTGCGGAAATTCCCGCAGCAAACGTTTCTTCAACCGGAAAAAGATCAACGTCTTCTTCCGCAAACACATTTGCCAAATCATCTTCAAGCGACTGCGCACGGAACAGATCATCGCAAACGACAATCAATGGCACTTGAAGTTTTTCTTCCAGGTCCGCCAAAAGAAGCGTGCGCACAGATCCGCTCACGCCGGTTATCATATGACGTCCCTTTTCCTTTAAAGAATCATAGAATTCGACCATTTCGGCCGTATTCTACAGTAGCTCGTTAAGCTGCATGGATACCCCCTCTTTAGCGTTTGTTGAATTTGTTCATCGTCTTCATGAAATCATCGTTTTCAAGCCAATCATCAATCGCATCGACAGCTTCGTTCATCCCGACGTCAAATTCAGCGCGTTGATCCAAAGAAAAACGCGTCAAAACCCAGTCAACGACTTTTTGTTTTTCAGGATGGTCGATTCCAATCCGAAGGCGCTTGAATTTTTCAGTGCCCAGATGAGCAATGATGCTCTTGATGCCGTTGTGTCCTCCTGCAGAACCTTTTTGGCGAAGTCGAAGTCTTCCTGTTGCAAGATCCATGTCATCATGCACGATCAAGACGTCTTCCGGACTCAATTTGTAAAAATCAACGATCTGTCGCACAGAGCGACCAGATTCATTCATATATGTCGTTGGTTTTGCCAAAATAACCTTTTCGCCGTTAACGATTCCGTCAGCAATCATTGCGTCAAATTTTTGTTTGTTAAATTCAAAATTATGCTTCTCAGCAAAATGATCGATTGTCATAAAGCCAGCATTGTGTCTTGTTTCATCATACTCTTTGCCAATATTGCCCAATCCAACGATTAATTTCATTTCTTAATCCTCTCACAAGTAATTTGAAAAACAATGTAAACGCTATCCAGATTTTGAACGATTTCATTTCAATCTCAAAACGAAATATGCCGCAACACTTTGCCCAAATTACAGATAGTGAATTATAAAAAGGCTCAACGACGCGGTTAAGATACATTATTTTCTAACATTTAAAAATCAAAAATAAAAATTATTTTTATCAAGTATAACATAATTTAAGGAAATAGCATGAAAAAAAAACTTTCGCCTTGAAAACATTCACCAATTTACTGAAATCCATGTTATAATGTGATTGTATCAATTTAGTTACTTTTTAAGGAAAGGATGTATTACTGTGTCAAAAACACAAAATCATCAAAAAGTTATGTTAGTCGGCGATGGCGCCGTTGGTTCTAGTTACGCATATGCAATGGCATTGCAAGGTATCGCTGAAGAATTCGGTATCATTGACGTTGTCAAGGAACGTACCGAAGGCGATGCATTGGATCTTCTCGATGCTACGGGTTACACATATCCTAAGAAGATTTATTCTGCAGAATACTCAGACTGCAAGGATGCCGACTTGGTTGTTATCACGGCCGGTGCTCCACAAAAGCCAGGTGAAACACGTCTTGACCTTGTAAACAAGAACCTTCGTATCTTGTCAACAATCGTTAAGCCAGTTGTTGACTCAGGCTTCCAAGGCATCTTCTTGGTTGCTGCAAACCCTGTTGATATCTTGACATACGCAACATGGAAGTTCTCAGGCTTCCCTAAGGAACGCGTTCTTGGTTCAGGCACATCCTTGGATACGGCACGTCTTCGCGTTGCTATGGCTGATTTGACAGGCATCAAGGATCCTCGTTCAATGCACGCATACATCATGGGTGAACACGGCGATTCAGAATTTGCTGCATACTCTTCAGCATCAATCGGTTCACTTCCATTCTTGGATTGGGCTAAGGAACACAACGTTTCTAAGGAAACGCTCGACAAGATTGAAGACGACGTTCGTAACAAGGCTTACGAAATCATCAACAAGAAGGGCGCAACATTCTACGGTGTTGCTGCTGCTTTGGCTCGTATTTCCAAGGCTATTCTCCGTGATGAAGATACAGTTCTTCCTATTTCTGCATACATGGATGGCCAATACGGCATCAACGACGTATACATTGGTACACCAGCTGTTGTTTGCGCAGACGGCATCAAGCAAGTTATCGAAGTTCCTTTGAACGAAGAAGAACAAACAAAGATGACTGAATCTGCTAAGACATTGAAGCAAGTTCTTAACGACGGTTTGAAGAACTTGGAAGAAAGCCAAAAGTAATTTTGCTTCCTTAACAGCTGATTCTAAAGGGTCTCGCTTTGGCGGGGCTCTTTTTTTTAACATGAGCGTTGTTTAGCGAATTTTTTAATGATGATCAGCCGAAAATTCCGTGACTTTAGTCAGTGGCGATTGACCTTGACGACACAGAAAAAAAGAAGTTCCAAATATCTAAATGACAATGTTCTTTTTTTGAGAAAGTTCTACTGGATCAGCGTTTATCTTTTCATTCAGCAAAGGCTTTTCTTCTTCAAAACGTGCACTTTAACGAATATTTATGTTAAAATGAATTAAGATATTCTGATAATAAAATGAAAGATTTGGATAAGAGGTTTTCGGCTATGCTACTTAAAACTTTAATTAAACCCAAAAAAGAATTGACTACAGTCAAAGAAGACTGCACGCTTGAAGAAGCATTGCAGGTTCTTGAAGATTCAGGCTATCGTTGCGTTCCGATTCTGGATGAATCCGGAAAGATTTTCCGTGGCAACATCTACAAGATGCACATCTATCGCCACAAATCGCGTGGCGGCGACATGAACCTTCCTGTCACGTACCTTTTGAAAAATGCAACGAAGTTCGTTTCGATCGATTCAGCATTCTTCAACGTTTTCTTCTCGATCAAAGACTTGCCATACATTACGGTTCTTGATGAAAACAATTATTTTTACGGCATCTTGACGCACACGCGCCTGCTCGACATGCTGTCACAGTCATGGAACGTCAATGTGGGAAGCTACGTTTTGACGGTCGTTTCAGCAGGCGATCGCGGTGACCTTGTTGAAATGTCAAAGATAATTACCAAGTATACGTCAATCGCCAGCTGCATGACGCTTGACGTTCAACAAGGGGAATTTGTTCGTCGGACGATGTTTACTCTTCCGGAAGACGTTTCGCACGAAAAGCTTGAAACAATCGTCAAGGCGCTTGAAAAGAAAAACTTCAAGGTCCCTGAGATTGAAGATCTGCAAATATAAAAACTTTTGAGAAATTTTTGCGTCAAAAGGAGAATGGCAAAAGGTCTGTTTTCCTCTTGACTTATAATTAAATGCCGAACAAAAGCCATATTTGTTCGGTGTTTCTTTATTTTTTCATATGTGAAAAAATATCTTTTTAAAGTGACGCTGATCAATCAATTCAGCTAAAATTTCATCCAGATTTACGGACAAACGGACATTTTTGACCATTTTGTCCGTAATCGCCATTTTTCGAGAAGGCCATTTACGGACAAAGGCTCCATTTTCATCGATGTGTCCGTAAACGGCAGATCTTTTGCCAAATGCAGCAACTGATAAATTAGTTAGCCAACCTCTCAGTCAAATTTACCGCCAAACTATTTTGGGTTATTTCCATCATGGAAGGCGATC
>JBHADD010000175.1:0-5030 GCA_041854925.1 Ligilactobacillus sp.
CTCATTTAAAGTATATTACTTGTGTTTGCGGACTCAGCCGCTTTGTTGAAAGTCCGCAACATATTTTAGAATTGCGAGGTATATCATGCCAGTTTTTGATTATGAAGATATTCAGCTTGTTCCTAACAAGTGTATTGTGAAGAGTCGTTCCGAAATTGATACGCGCATCAAATTCGGGCCAATGACATTCAACATTCCGGTTGTTCCTGCAAACATGCAAACAGTCATTGATGAAAAACTTGCCGTTTGGCTGGCACAAAACGGATACTTCTACATCATGCACCGTTTCGATGAAGATGAACGCTTGCCATTCGTTAAAAGAATGCATGATCAAGGATTGTTCGCATCAATTTCCGTTGGCGTCAAGCCAAAGGAGCATGATCTGATTGATGAATTGGCCGCTCAAAATCTTGTGCCGGAATATATCACGATCGATATTGCTCATGGGCATTCAGACACGGTCATCGAAATGATCAAACATATCAAACAGGCAATGCCGGGAGTCTTTGTCATCGCCGGAAACGTCGGTACTCCGGAAGGCGTTCGCGAACTTGAAAATGCAGGAGCTGATGCGACAAAGGTGGGAATCGGACCGGGAAAAGCATGCATCACTAAGCTTAAAACAGGTTTTGGAACGGGCGGATGGCAGCTGGCAGCAGTCAGATTATGCGCAAAGGCTGCCAGCAAGCCCATCATCGCGGACGGAGGAATTCGCAACAACGGCGATATTGCCAAATCCGTCAGATTCGGCGCCTCAATGGTCATGATTGGGTCAATGTTTGCCGGACATGATGAAACTCCCGGTGAAGTCATTGAACAAGACGGGCAAAAATACAAGGTCTACTACGGCTCTGCCTCCCAATACCAAAAAGGTCAATATAAAAACGTCGAAGGCAAAAAATTGCTCGTACCTTACCGCGGGCATATTTCCGATACCTTGCGCGAAATGCAAGAAGACCTTCAGTCCTCCATTTCGTATGCAGGCGGAAAGGAATTGATGGCACTTCGCAAGGTTGATTACGTAATCGTTAAGAACTCCATCTTCAACGGAGATACCTTTTAAGAAAAATTACTAAAAAGCGGCCAAGAATCAGATTGATTCTTGGCCGCTTTTAAACTCGAATCGACAAAAAACTGAGTCAATGCTCACAACAACTGACTAGTCAAAAACGATCTCGGTTCCAATCTCAATTTTTGGCATAACGTGCGGTTTCAAATAGATTGCATTCTCTTGGGGCGTTTCCGGAACTTCTTTAAAAGCCAAAACCGTGTGTCCAATGGATGTCAGATTCGATTCAGCCAATTGTCCGACGAATTCGACTTCATATTCGGAAGAACCGATCCTGACCTTTGACCCCTTCTTGATGTCATAGCCGCCAATCGGATCATTTTCAAAACAATGAATCAATGATACTTCGCGCAAACGTTCCGAAGCCGTTTCACCGAATAAAATAAGCAATGGTTGCTTTTCATCAATTGCCTGGGGACCGATTGCAGTAATCTTGCTCTTAATCATATCAGAAATTCCTCTCCTAATCCGCTTGTTCAATACTTAACGAATTCATTATAACCTATTTTGCGCTTTCTTTGTAGATTAATATTCTTTGACAGCGCTTTCTTTACAAGGATATGTTATAATTGATAGGAATAACTTTACAGAGAGGATGTTTCTGCGTGAAAGAAGAAATTCTGTTCGGAACATATACTAAAAAAACAAGCAAAGGTATCTATTATGCAACCTTGGATACCGAGAAAAAAACGATTTCTGAACCTAAACCCGTCGTCGGATTGCAAAGTCCGACTTATATGAAAGTCACAAATAAAAAGACGCTCGTCTCAGTAGCCAAAAAAGACGATCTTGGCGGAATCGCTGCATTTGATGCAAAAAATTCGGCATTTACTCTTTATGACGAGGTCTTAACGCCTGGAGCCAGTCCTTGCTATGTCGGTTTTGACGAAAAACGTCAGCTGATTTTCACGGCCAATTATCATAAAGGGCAAATCGATGTTTACAAAATCAACGCTGATCAAACGCTCAGCTTAACTGATACGGTTAAAGATGAAGGAAACGGTTCGCGCCCTGAACAAGATTCAGCTCACGTTCACTACACCGATCTTGCTCCGGACGGCCGGCTGATTGCGGTTGATCTTGGCAATGACACTGTTTCGACATATAACGTTTCTGATGAAGGCAAACTCTCGCTCGTTTCCGTCTTCAAGACGGAACCCGGCTTTGGTCCGCGCCACATCGTTTTTGCTCACGACAGCAATTATGCATATCTTGCAGGCGAACTTTCAAGCAATCTTTCGGTTCTCAAGTACGACACAAAAACCGGCTGTTTTTCGCTTGAGCAAACGGTCAAAACGATTCCTTCAACATGGACGGAACATAATGGTGCTGCGGCTGTCAGAATTTCTGCTGATGACAGATTCGTCTACGTTTCAAACCGCGGTCACAACTCATTGGCCCAATTTGAAATTCATGACGACCACATGGTTGACTTTGTTGAATTCGTTTCAACCGAGGGCGATTTTCCTCGCGATTTTGATATCGATCCAACGGGGCGTTTCGTTGTGTGCGTCAATCAGAATACGGACAACGGCACGCTTTATGAACGCGACAAACAAACGGGCAATCTGACGTGCATTCAAAAAGACATCGTTGTTCCTGAAGGTGTTTGCGTTTGTTTTGCCGACATCAACGATTGATTGGAGTCCGCTATGCTGATTAAAGAAGCTTGTCTTGAAAACTATACTTTGATTTCTCGTGCAATTTCCTGCGGTGCAAATCGCATCGAACTTTGCGACAATCTTTCATGCGGCGGAACGACCGTTTCAAAGGGCGTAATGGCCGAATCATTGAAATATGCGCACGAAAAAAAAGTTCCGGTAACGGTGTTGATTCGACCGCGAGGCGGCGATTTCGTTTACGATGATGCTGAAATCAAAATAATGGAGTCAGATATTTTTACCGCACAATCATTGGGGGCGGATACGGTAGCCATCGGTGCGCTTGATTCAAACGGCGGACTTGATTTCGAGGCCATGGAAAACCTTGTCCAAGCTGCATTCGGGATGCAGCTTGAACTCCACATGGCATTTGATTCACTGGATTTTGAAGAACAAAAAAAGGCCACTGACTGGGCGGTAGATTCCGGTTTCGACAGAATTTTGACTCACGGCGGTCCGCTTGAAGTTCCTATCGAAGAAACCATTCCTCACCTAAAAGAACTGATTTCATATGCAGATCATCGCATTGAAATTTTGCCGGGAGGCGGCATCACGTTTGCAAATTGCGATCGAATCGCTGAAGAGCTCGGCGCAACGTCCGTCCATGGCACCAAAATCGTTGACCTTATGAATGATTAGATTATCGCCAAAAAAGCTGCGAAGCAAATACTTCGCAGTTTTTTTACATCCACTTTTCTTTTTTGAACAAAATAACCTCAATCGCAATTATTACGATTGAGCTGATAATCGCAATCAGATAGCCATATTTCCACGTCGTTTCCGGAATGTTAAAATTCATTCCATACCACCCCGTAATCAGCGTCAACGGCATGAAAATCGTCGTCACGATCGTCAAAATCTGCATTACTTTGTTTTGTCTGACGTTGATTTTAGCCTGGTACGTATCAATAATTTGCGTTGCATGCTCCGACACGCTTTGTGCCTCGAGATTCAACCGACTGAGACGATTGGCCAACATTTGCATATCAGTTAGGTTGATTTCGTCAAGATAATCGATTCCGCTCTCTGCAATATTCGTGACAAGTTCAGCCAGTTGTTTGTAGAACCTCATCAAATGCCGCTGTTCTTTTTTGGTTTTAAAAATATATTCTTCAAAATCGTGCGGAATTTCCAAAACGTTGTCTGCCATGTTGTCTTCTAGCAAATCAAGTTTGCGTTCGTAGTCATTGAAAAAAACGTCATCACGGTAAGTCAAATGATAAATGCAGTTCAAAAATACCTGTGCCAGATTATGGCTCTTTACATTCTGCGATTCGACACAATCAGCCAAACAAGAAGCCATAATGCCGCTTTTGTCAATGAATATCAAGCGTTTTTCAGATAGGTGATACCGAACAAAAATGTCCTTACCTAACAGATTATTTCTGTTCAACAATGCCATTGTTCCAAAAATTTCATCGCCAATAATATCGACGGTCGTGTATTTTTCACCGTTAAGCTTGTTCAGCCACAGCTTGACTCTTTCAGAAGCGTTCGATTCCTGATACTCTTCGGGAGTCATGATTACGATTTCAGGATTGTCTTTTTCTCCGCATTCCACGATTTTTTTGTCAATGATTCTGTATTTCAACGGGACATCCTTTCGGACTTCGAAAGAATTTTCGGTCTCGGCAATTGGATCATCAAAATACTTGATGTTTTTCCAAAAAGATTTCTCATGCGCGTCATGTTCGCCAAAGTAGTAATAAAGGGAAAATCCGCTGCAAATGAAGTAAAAAGCCAGCTTTTCAACCGTAAAATCTGCCAAGAAAATCTGCAGAAAAAAACTGACCATCGTCAGTGCCACCATAAAAACACTGACCGCAAAACGTTCAAAATGCCCGTTTTTTTTCAGGCCCATCAAAGCTGCGACAAAAACAAAACAAGCCAACGTCTCATTTGAAAATGCAGCAATCAACTCCGGAACATGAAGTCTCCCCTTGAAAATTTCATCAATTACGAGTAAAAACTCCCCGAAACAAAGCCATTCAACTATCAAAAAACATGCTTTCCTGCCTTTAAACATCTTTAAAAACATTACGAATCTCACCTACTTTCCCATCAAAAACTGCATGAAAAACTTTGCAATGTTAAAGTAGATTAAAACCGACGTTAAATCGCTCAAAGTCGAAATAAACGGTCCTGAAGCAACGGCAGGATCGACCCCGATTCGATCCATCAAATTCGGAATAAAGCTTCCGGCAAGATTGGCAACCGTAATGGCACACATCATTGCCATGCCGATTACGAATCCCAAAACGAAATTTTGCTTCCAAATGCCGACAATCAGAAAAATTGTC
>JBHADD010000176.1:0-2541 GCA_041854925.1 Ligilactobacillus sp.
CATCCATCGTTTCTTTTTCGGAGGGACCGATGATGATTGAGTTTGCCTTGTCAGACAAATTTTTGCTCTCGATCAACTGTCTGATCGTCTTTCTTCCGTCACCGACAACTCCTGCGGGCAAGCGTTCGATCACGCTTAAAATTCGATCCTGGAAAAATAATGCCCGATAAACGGAACCGGGAACCACCAGTTCAATCATTGCCTTTTTTCCGTCACGAACAATACGAGAAACCGCATCCCACAACTCTTCTTTAGTCGGTGCCAACCTAAACAGGGAGGCCTTTTCATCTGAAGGACCTTCAGCATTTTTGACCGAAACGGCCATGCCTTTGACGCGTGGAAAAATATCATCAAACTTCCTGCGATTGCCGACGACGTAATCAGATAAAACGGTGAACCCGAATTGTTCAACGAATTGCTTGGCAACCGGCTTATTATCCCAGATTTCTTTCATGAGAGCGCTGTCTGAACTTGTCTGAATCCCGCTTTTGATCATTTTGGAGCCGATTTGCACGATATTTGCTTCAGGAATTACCGGCTGATATGAAATTCCGTTTATGATTGCCTCTTCGATCAAACGAGTGCTTTCTCCGTCAAATCCAGTATATAAAATCTCATTTTGATTTTTTTGCATCAAATTTATGCCGTAATCAAACAAGCTTTGGTTGCCTTGAAGCCTGATGAGTTTGGCTGACGGCGTATTTTCCGGTTCTTCAATCCTTAGTTTCAAAGCATCTGACACGCTTTGCATCTTTGAAAAACCCAATTTTTTTCCAAAACGAAAAATATCCTGCATAAATAAGCGAGCTTTGGTAACCACATCTGATTTAGCATAAGGACTTTCTTTTGCCACATCAAGGCTGAAATTCCTGGAATCGTTTAAAATACTTGCATCAACGTTTTCGGTCATTAAAAAGTACCCTGCCATGAGCTCTAATGTTAAAATCATGAGTGGTGTCACTCCCAAAATGCTGCGCGGATCATAATCGACTGTTTCGATCTGCAGATAATGAATCCCCTGCTCTTTCATTTCGTTCAAGTCTGCATATTTTCCGTTGGGCATGATTCCATCTGGATTTGTCCCGTCGGATGTTTCGAGATATTTTTGGAGATTCAGATAATTCAAATTGTCCGCCTGTTTTTGGATGACAGGATTTATATTGTTTGAAGCGGAACGTTTCGGCGAACTTTTTCCCTCGCCTTCGCCTGCTGCAAAATCATACGGAGTTGCTCCAAATAGGTATTCCAAAAACCACCTCTTGGATACAAAACCGCGCAAAACTTTCATATAAACCTGATTTCTGAAGGTTATATAAGAAATTTTGCTTCGCTTAAACTCGGATTCGTAAAGTTCCTTGAACACCCCTTCCGGAAAACGCAAAAAAATTTTAGGTTTAAGTTCTGCGTCTTTTTTAATTCCGCAGGAAAAAGGCCACAAATAAGCATCGTCTCCGATTGCTTTTCTCAACGTATGTTCTTGAAGATTCATGTCGAAAAAAAGTTTTGATGCCGAAAGCCATGAACGAGTGGTCAGCTCGACTACTCCCTTTGAAACGTTCAAATAAGGATTGTCCTTTTGATCAAACTCTGCATTTCCAAGCGAGCCGTCTCTTCTGACGACCTGCCGCGGCCTTGAAACCTTCCATGCAATATTAAACAAAGCCCCTGTCATTTTCTCTTTTTCAATTACATTTCCGATTTCGTCAAATTTCACGATTCTCATCCTTTTCAAAAAATATTATCTACATTATACCAAAACAAGTCGTTTTCATCACTATCATGTCCTTTTGAGTTGTGTTTCGAACAAGCGTTGGCGTAAAATATAACCATAAGGAAGTGATCCAATGAAACCACTCGCATTTCGCATGCGTCCGAAAGACATTGACGAAATCGTCGGGCAACGTCATCTTGTCGGAGAAGGCAAGATCATCCGACGAATGGTTCAGGCAAAACTTTTATCATCAATGATTCTTTACGGTCCCCCCGGAACCGGCAAAACCAGCATTGCAAGTGCGATTGCCGGTTCGACGAAATATGCTTTTCGAATTTTAAATGCAGCGACCGACTCTAAAAAAGAGCTTGAACAGGTTGCATTGGAGGCCAAAATGAGTGGAACGGTCATTTTGATGCTCGATGAGATTCATCGCCTGACCAAGCCTAAACAGGATTTCTTGCTGCCGCTGCTTGAAAGCGGCAAAATCATTTTGATCGGTGCAACAACAGAAAATCCCTATATCTCCATCAATCCTGCCATTCGCAGTCGAACGCAGATTTTTGAAGTCCAAAAGCTTTCGGAAGAAGATATTGAAACTGCCATTAACCGAGCACTCCAAGACGATGAGCGCGGACTCGGAAAATACCATGTCGTCTTGGACGATGATGCCATGCTTCACTTGGCGCGGGCAACAAACGGTGATCTGCGAAGCGCACTGAACGGACTCGAACTGGCCGTAACGTCAACACCAACGGATGAAAGCAATCATGTTCACGTCACGCTTGAAATCATTGAGGAATGCATTCAAAAAAAGGCGCTCACGCACG
>JBHADD010000177.1:0-3309 GCA_041854925.1 Ligilactobacillus sp.
ATTTTTGATATCGCGTGCAAGAACAACTGCACCGTTATCGTTGACTTCATTTGGCTCAACAATAACGCGGACTTCACGCCCTGCTTGAATGGCATAGCTCTTCTTGACACCATTAAATTCGTTGGAAATATTTTCCAATTTCTCAAGACGGTGGATATAGTTTTCCAAAGACTCGCTGCGAGCGCCTGGACGTGCAGCCGAGATTGCATCTGCTGCAGCGACCAAAACGGCAATGACCGTTTTAGGCTCAACATCACCGTGATGAGACGCAATCGTATTTACGATTGTCTCATTTTCATGATACTTCTTGGCCAATTCGACCCCGATTTCAACGTGAGAACCGTCAACTTCGTGATCAACGGCTTTCCCGATATCGTGTAATAATCCTGCGCGTTTCGCTAATGTAACATCTTCACCTAATTCAGCAGCAAGAACACCCGAAATTTTTGCAACTTCAATCGAGTGTTCCAAAACGTTTTGACCATAGCTCGTTCGATAATTCAAACGGCCGACAGTCTTGATCATGTCCGGTTGCATCGAATGAATACCAAGGTCAAAGATTGTCTCTTCACCCTTTTCTCTGATTCGAACATCCATCTCTTTAGTAGCCTTCCCGACCATTTCTTCAATTCTTGCCGGATGAATTCGTCCGTCTTGAATCAGCTTTTCAAGGGCCATTTTCGCGATTTCACGACGAACAGGATCGAACCCGCTTAATACTACCGCTTCTGGAGTATCGTCAATAATCAAGTCGATTCCGGTCAAAGTTTCCAATGTCCGAATGTTTCGACCTTCTCGTCCAATAATTCGACCTTTCATCTCATCATTTGGAAGACTGACAACCGAAACGGTCGTTTCTGAAACCATATCTGCCGCGCTACGCTGAATTGCTTGAGCAATCAGATCTTTTGCGGTTCGATCGGCCTGTGATTTAGCTTCATTTTCACTGTCTTTGATCATTACGGCTAACTCATGGGTAAGATTCGATTTTGTTTCCTTTAAAATCAAATCTTTAGCTTGCTCTTTAGTCAAAGCAGCGATTTCTTCGAGCTTATTCTCTTGCTGTTTTTCAAGCGAAGCAATTTTTTGGCGCTTGGCATCTAGCCGCTGTTGCTCAGAATTCAACTGGCCTTCTTTTTTCTCAATCGCATGTTCGCGTTTTTCTAAAGCACTGTCTTTGCGATCAATGTTTTCTTCACGAGCAAGCAATCTGTTTTCTTGCTTTTGAACTTCTGCACGGCGACTCTTCAATTCATCTTCGACTTCACTGCGATAGCGTTGACTCTCATCTTTAGCCTCTAACAAGGCTTCTTTTTTTTGAGCCGCTGCCTCTTTTCTGGCATTGTCCAAAATCCCGTTGGCCGTTTTAGTTGCGGCATCAAGAGATTTTTCGTAGCTGTTTTTTCGATAAGCAAAGCCAAACACGAACCCAAGCACCAATGTCACAATCGCGATCACGAGGATAACAAGCATATTTTCCAAATTTTGCCCCTCCGTCATCGTTTCAAGAATTGATTATTATCTTGTTGTGTTTTTATTAAGATGTTAAAAATATTTTTACGCACAATAATATTTTAATGTTTTTAAGTGGTGTATGTCAATGCTTATTAGAAAAACAGGTTGTGCGCCCTCAGGGAAAAAGCAATCTCAAATAACTAAGCGTCACCTTCTTCCGATTACCAAATTTATTAATCGGCAATTTCTAGCTACGTCTCAACACAAAAAATTTTTAATTAATGAAAAAAGCTTTTACCGATTTCAAAATCAGTAAAAGCCGATAAGGTTTTTCGGACGGATGTCAGAAACTATTTTGTGCTGTCTTCAACTTTTTTTGATGATTTAGCTGTCGATTTCGTTCCTTTTTCATCATCAATTTTCAGTTCAAGCTGTTCATCATCCTGTTTATCATCAATTCCGTATGCTGCTCTGACTTTCTTTGTAACTTCTTCCATGATATCCGGATGTTCTTTCATGTATCTCTTTGCATTTTCACGCCCTTGACCAATGCGCTCCTCACCATATGAGAACCACGAACCGCTCTTCTTGACAATTTCTTTTTCAACTGCCATATCAATCAGTTCACCGGTCTTGGAAATTCCTTCACCATACATGATGTCAACTTCAGCCGTCTTGAACGGAGGAGCAACCTTGTTTTTTACAACCTTGATACGAACGCGATTTCCAATAATGTCCGACCCGTCTTTGATTTGTTCGGCACGGCGCACTTCCAAACGCACTGTTGAATAAAACTTCAGCGCACGACCGCCGGGTGTCGTTTCAGGATTGCCAAACATGACGCCGACCTTTTCACGAATCTGGTTTATGAACAGGGCAATCGTCTTGGTTTTGTTGATTGTACCGGAAAGCTTTCGCAAAGCTTGCGACATCAAACGTGCCTGCAATCCCACGTGCGTATCGCCCATTTCGCCTTCAATTTCTGCTCGCGGAACCAAAGCTGCAACCGAATCGACGACAACTATGTCAATCGCACCAGATGAAACCAAGGCATCACAAATCTCAAGCCCTTGTTCTCCCGTGTCAGGCTGTGAAAGCAACAATTCATCGATATTAACGCCTAATGCCTGCGCATAAGCAGGATCAAGAGCATTTTCAGCATCAATGTAAGCTGCCGTTCCGCCCCGTTTTTGAACCTCAGCAACCGCATGCAATGCAACTGTTGTCTTACCAGAACTTTCAGGACCGTAGATTTCAACAATCCTTCCACGTGGAAAACCACCAACCCCCAACGCTTCATCCAATGAAAGCGAACCAGTTGGCACGGTCGAAATCCTGGTATCGGCCTTATCGCCCATCCTCATAATGGAGCCTTTTCCAAAATTTTTTTCAATTTTCTTAAGAGCATTATCTAATGCCGCTTTTCTATCGTCGCTCACCGAAACCCCTCATCTTTCTTATAAATTGAACATTTGTTTTGTTTATATACCTTATGATACTTGTTTCTTTTTAAAAAAGCAAGCATATTGCGAACTAAAGTTTGATTAACTGCTTTTTTATTACAGTTTCTTGTTAATCAGGTCGAAGCCGGCCAAAACGCTGCGAACGCGAACCGCATCTCGATCTCCATAAAAATGATATTCAAAAGCAACAGTCTGCCCGCCTCGTTGTGATATTCCGATCCAAACGGTTCCTGCGGAATTTCCCTCCAAAGTGTCGGGACCGGCAACGCCCGTAAACGAAACGCCAAAATCCGTATCCGTTTTGATTCTTGTTCGTTCAGCCATCCACTTGGCTGTTGCTTCGCTGACAACACCGTTTTCATCAATTATTTCCTTCGGAATGTCCAACAGA
>JBHADD010000178.1:0-4193 GCA_041854925.1 Ligilactobacillus sp.
GAACAGTTCCGCAATCAAGCCGTGTCTTGTTAGTTAAAATTTTATATTTGAACTGTATACTTGACAGGACATAGTACATGCGACTCATCCGGGCTTTTATTCTTTAATCCTCTTAATGCTTTCACGAAAGCGATTCAAGCATCCGTTTGGCTTCGTCTTCAATTTCTTTGATTGCTTTTATTGCAGGCATCGGAACGACATGCTTTGAGATGAACTTCTCCATCCAAATCATGTCATACCACGTGTCAAATTTATAGCCGCACTTTTTGAACCTTCCGACGAGTCGATAATCATGCTTTTTGTGAAAATCGACGCTCCCGTGCGTAAGATGCTCATCTTCTTGATCCGCATACGTGATGCAGGCATTGACGTTGGTGATGCCTTGAAGTTTCAGAATCGCTTCAAGTGCGGCATACAACAGCGTGCCCGTCCCATGACCGCGATCGTTTTTGGCAACGTAGATGGACGTTTCAACGGCCCAATCATAGGCAGCCCTGGATTTAAACGTGCCGGCATAAGCATAGCCGACTATTTTGCCGTCAATCACCGCAACGATGTACGGATACTTCTCTTTGGTATTTTTGATTCTTTCTGAAAATTCGGCTGCCGTGGGAACATCATATTCAAACGTAATTGCCGTTTGCTCAACGTACGGAGCATAAATTTGAAGCAGCTCGTTTGCATCATCGATTTCCGCAAATCTTAAAGTTGTTTTTGCCATATCAATCACCCTTTTTGATTTATGCGTCAATTTTATCCAAAAAAAGCGCTCCTGACAATATCAGAAACGCTTTATCTCAAAAATTATTTAGCCAAGCTTTCTTCTTTGAGCAGAATCTGAAGCGAGTTGAGCAATTCGTCAAGCTTTACTTCAAGCGTTTCGCCCGTGCGACGAAGCTTGATTTCGACGATGCCGTCAGCCGCTTTTTTGCCGACCGTGATTCTGGCAGGAATTCCGATCAGATCGGAATCGGCAAATTTGACGCCTGGGCGTTCCCTGCGATCATCGACGAGGACTTTATACCCTGCATTTTCAAGCAATTCCGTCACCTTTTCGGAAAGTTCGACCTGTTCTTCTTTCTTGACGTTGACCGGGATCACGTGCACGTCAAACGGTGCGATTGATCGCGGCCAAACGATGCCGTTTTCGTCAGAATGCTGTTCAACGATCGCGGAAAGCAAACGGGAAACGCCAATGCCGTAACAGCCCATGATGATCGGAAGTTGACGTCCGTTTTCGTCAAGCACGACGGCATCCAAATCCTTGGAATAGCGCGTGCCAAGCTTGAAGATATGTCCGATTTCGATTCCGCGCGTGAACTTGAGATGGCCTTTTCCGTCAGGCGAAATTTCGCCTTCTTGAACCGTTCTGAGATCAGCAAAATGAGTTACGCTGAAATCGCGGCCAAGGTTGGCATTGAGGTAGTGGAAACCGTCCTCGTTTGCGCCGACGCTGGCATTTGCCATGTTTTCAACGTCAAGATCAGCCAAAATTTCGATTTCTTCGGAAATTCCGACGGGTCCGAGCGAGCCGAAGCCTGCACCGAGGTATTTTCTTGCCTCGTCTTCTTCGGCAGGACGCAGGAAGTCGCATGACAAGTAATTTTTGAGCTTGACTTCATTGACTTCGTCATTTCCGTGCATCAAAACGACGACCGGCTTTTCATCAGCAATGAAAAGCAGCGTCTTGATTTCACGGTCGGCTGAAGAGCCCAGGAATTCAGCAACCTCATCAATCGTTTTGGCTCCGGGAGTTGCCACCTTTTGCAGTTCTCCCAACGTTTCATGCGACTTTGGCATCGTTCGCTTGTTTTGAGCCATTTCCAAGTTGGCAGCGTAGTCGCTTTCATCAGAATAAACGACCGTATCTTCGCCGATCGGCGCGATCGCCATGAACTCCTTGGAATTGTTGCCGCCCATTGCGCCGGCATCACCGATAATCGAGCGGAAGTTCAGACCAACGCGATTGAAAACGTTCGTGTAAGCAGAGTCCATGTCGCGGAACGTCTTATCAAGACTTTCTTCTTCAGCATGGAACGAATATGCGTCTTTCATGATAAATTCACGGCCGCGAAGCAACCCGAATCGCGGACGATTTTCGTCTCGATACTTCGTTTGAATCTGATAAAGCGTAATCGGCAGCTTTTTATATGTCTTGATGGCATCGCGCACAATCGTCGTAAATGTTTCCTCGTGCGTCGGTCCCAAAATGAAATCGCGGTCATGACGATCCTTGAATTTGAACAAATTAGGTCCATACGTTTCATAACGCCCGGTTTGTTGCCAAAGTTCCGCAGGAAGAGCAGCGGGAACCAACATTTCAGCCGCATCGATATTCTCCATCTCTTCTCTGATAATCGTTTCAATATTGCGCAAAACGCGATATGCCAACGGAAGATATGCATACATCCCCGCCGTAATTTGCTTGATGTACCCACCGCGAAGCATCAATTGGTGACTGATTGCTTCAGCATCGCTTGGCACTTCCTTTAAAGTAGGAATCAACAATTTTGACTGTTTCATAGAAAGCAGATACCCCTCTCGAATTTTTACTTGTCCATTATACACCATCTCAGCGGAAGAAATAACGCTGAATATCGTTCCATGTTACCAAAAACATTAAAATCAGCATAAATGCAAAGCCGATTAAAGTCAAAACGACTTCCTTGTTCGGATCGATCGGCTTGCCTCTGACGGCTTCAATAACGTTCAGCAAAAGCTTGCCGCCATCCAAAGCAGGAATCGGCAGCAAGTTGACGATGCCAAGGTTGACCGATAAAAACGCAAGCAGCGAAATAACGCTGACAACGCCATACTGAGCCGCTTTTGAAGTATATGAATACATTGCGACGGGTCCTCCGAGATCATTTAATCTGAAGCCGTGAAGCATTGCTCCCAAAGCCGCAAAAATCTGTTTCATGACGTTCCAGGTTTGAACGAAACCGTATTCGGCAATCGCGACCGGAGAGCGGTTGACTGCTTGTTTTGCTACCACCCCGATTTTGCCTGATTTCTTGCCATCTTCAGTCACCGTCTTTGGCTTGAGGCTAAAGTTTAAAACCTGATTTTTGCCGCGTTTGACCTTAAAAACAAGTTTTTTGCCTGGGTTGGCATCAATTTTTGAAGCCATTTCCGAAAAATCAGCAACCTTTTCGCCATTGATCGAAACGACAGTGTCGCCTTTTTTCAACCCGGCCTTTTGCGCAACGGAATCGTGCTGCACTTGACCAAGCGTCGTCGTATTGACAATGACGCCGCCCTGCATTATTGCCACGAGCGCAAACGCAACGATTGCCAACAAAAAATTGTTCAGTGCTCCGGCAAAGTTCGTCATCATCCTGTTAGGAAGCGACGCCGATTGAAACTGAACGTCAAGCGGTGCAATCTGAACCTCCGTCCCGTCCGCTTCGATAATCATTGCATCGTGATCGACCTGATAAGTCACCTCTTCAGTTTCGTCACCGTTTTCGTAACCTTTGATCCATAATTCTTGATCGAAATCCCATGCGGACACCTCAAGCGGCACTGAATTTAGCAAAGTCGTCTTGGAAGAGGCATTGATTTTCTTGACGATACCGTGTTCGTCCAACAACAGCGAAATCGGCTGTCCTTTTTTCAAAGAATCCTCATCATCTTCAAGTCCGGCCATGCGTACATAGCCTCCGAGCGGCAAGATTCGCAACGTATAAGTCGTTCCGTTTTTGTGATACGCATAAATTTTTGGTCCCATGCCGATGGAAAATTCGCGCACCAAAATGCCGGAACGCTTGGCGAAGAAATAGTGCCCGAATTCATGTACGAACACCAATACTCCAAAGACGATGATAAAAGTTATTATTGTCGTAATCACGGGCAGATTCCTCTCTGGCCTAAATCAGACCTAACAAATGCATCAATGGCAACACAAACAACAATGAATCAAAGCGATCCAAAATTCCGCCGTGTCCGGGAAGAATTTTACCGGAATCCTTAACGCCATAATGACGTTTGAAAGCAGATTCAATCAAATCGCCGATCTGACCACCGACAGACAGAACAACCGTCAACAACAGCATGATCGGAAGTCCATAGGCAAACTTGACCGGTGAAAATGTAAGATAAAGTCCAACGACGATTACGCTCACGATGCTTCCGCCGATTGATCCCTCCCACGTCTTGTTAGGACTGACATGCGGCGCAAGTTTATGCTTGCC
>JBHADD010000179.1:0-4490 GCA_041854925.1 Ligilactobacillus sp.
AGGTCAAAGGCACTTGCAGCACAAGTTTTAAAATGATTCCCAAAGCAAGTTTTTTGACGGCATATTCATGTTTTCCAAGCGACTGAATCACCGTAAAGAAGTCGGTAAAAATCGCAAGCGCCATGCAGCTGATCAAAGCAAAGCTCATCAAACTAGCAGCTTCCTTGTTGAACGGGAAGAAGACGCCGTTTACTTCCCAAGCAAGAATTGAGAGCAGACCTGCGCTTGGAATCAGCGCAAGTAGCATCAGTTCAATGTTTTGGGCAATCGTCGTTCCGATTTGACGTCGATCGTTCTTTTTTGCAAGCGACGCCAACAATGGCAATGACGTTTCAGAAATCGCAATCGTCAATGAAATCACGACCGTCGTAATTTTGTTTGGATTGGCCGAAAAATAAGTATACAGATTTTGCGCCTTGATGGTTGGCATCCCCGTCAAATTAACCATGATGTCCTTAAACGTCAGCTGATCGATAAATTGAAAAATCGTCACAGCAGAGCCAACGAAAATAAACGGCAAAGCTTCCTTGACGATATTTTTGAAAATCGTCACGATCTGCAGATTGTCGGCAGGTTCACTTTCATGATACAGTTTCCGGTATTGCGGAATTTTCTTTGAAGCGTACCAGAACAAATACAGATAACTCGCAATCGCTCCGATAAACGTTGCAAATGTACTGTAGTTTACGGCCTTAACATAGTCACCGTCCTGCATGTACATAATGACGAAAGTTGAAACCAGGATAAAGATGACGCGAGCGAACTGTTCCCAAAGCTGAGAAATGCCAAAAGGACGCATATCTGCATTTCCTTGGAAAAAGCCGCGCATCAGACTCATCGGTGGCAAAATCACCAACGTCGGCACCATGACGCGAATCGCTGACGTCGCAACGTCAGTCGACACGACGGCGCTTTTTTGCGCAATGAGCGGTGCAAAAACGTACAACAGGCCACCGCACATGATCCCGGTAAAAAGCATGAACAATGAAGCAAACTTAAAAACTCTGACGCTGTTTTTAAACTTGTTTTGACCGTTATACTCGGCAACCTGCCGGGCTATCGCGGTCGGAAATCCGGCGGTCCCAAGCGAAAGAAACAGAGCATACGGCGTGTAAGCCGTATTAAAGATTGCCTGTGCCGCATTTTGATGCTGAGGATTCCCCATCATTATCAGCCATGGTATCAAATAAACGATTCCGAGGATACGGGAAAGGATGCTCCCCAGCATCATCCAAAACGCTCCGGATAATAATTTGTTTTTCATCCATATTTCTCCAGTTATATATTTGACTTTCAAAAAATAAAAGACAACACAGATTAATTATATAACACTTTAAGCTTGTTTTTTTCAAATTTTGTCTAAAAAATGCAACAAAAAAAGGCTCGGAATCAAATTCCAAACCTTTTCGCATTTTATGAAACTACTTTGTAAGAGAAACGTTTTCCCAAAGCGTGTATCCCTTGGACGTCTGTTCCGTGAAGCCCTTGACATTGTTCTTGACAGGTACGGAATCATAGTAATCTTGCAAAGGAACAACGTAGGCTTGTTCGTTCATCCATGCTTGCCATTCCTTGAACTGCTTTACGCGCCACTTGTGGTCCGTAACTGCTTTTTGAGAATCGATGTTCTTCAAATATTGAGTATTCTTCTTGGAAACGAAGCGCGTCATGTTGAACGGAGCTGCTTCACTGTAAAGGTCTGCAGGAGAAGGTTCTGATGAAAGAGACCATGCGCCGAAGAAGACGTCGATATCCTTGGAATCGGCTTGAACCTTGTCATAGAAGTTGTTGAAGTCAAGCAGGCGGCCGTTCGTAAGCTTGCAACGAAGACCGACTTTCTTCCAGCATTGGATGTAGTTCTTCATGATAGCTTCTTGGTTTGCGCTGCCAGACATTGCGGCAACGTTGATCGTAAGCTTCTTGCCGTCCGGAGTCTTGCGGTAGCCGTCCTTGCCCTTCTTGTAGCCGGCCTTGTCGAGCAGCTTATTTGCTTTGTCAACGTCTTGAGGGAAGCCTTTAAGTTCCGTATTCTTGTATTCCTTGAAGACGCCAGGAATCAAGGAGGTTGCACGCGTCTTCAAACCATAACCGAACTTGTCTGAAACTTGTTGCACGTTCATTGCGTATGCCATTGCCTGACGCAATGATTTGTTGTTCATCTTGGCATTCTTGTTTTCGACGTTTACGCCCTTCTTGCTGTCGAACTTGCCGACCTTGAAGCCCATGTAGCTGTATGCAAGTTCAGGCTTGCCGACCATCGTGTAGCCCTTTGGCTTCTTGTTGTCGCCGTAAACAGACGTTGGTTCATCAAGCATGATGTCATACTTCTTTGACTTCAAAGCAGCCCCTGCAGTTGCTGAGGAAACCGTTTGAATCGTGATCTTATCCAATGATGGCTTCTTGCCCCAGTAATATGGATTAGGAACAAATTCTGCGGATTCACCGGAAACAATCTTGTTGAACTTGTATGGACCAAACGTTACAGGGTTCTTGCGCACTTGGTCACAGGATTCGATCTTGTCGAACGGAACGTCCTTCAAGTATTCGTATGGTTCAGCATTTTCCCAGATATAACCGGAACCTGACGTCTGCATGCCTGGCGTCATCTGCTTGAAGTGAAGCACAACGGTGTGTTCATCCTTCATTTCAATTCCGGAAATCGTGTCAGCTTTGCCTTTGTGGTATTCTTCCATGCCTTTGATGTTCTTCAAAGAATCAGTATAGCGAACGCCGCTGGCTTTTGGATTGGCGATGATTTCGTATGCGAATTCAACGTCTTTTGAAGTCAAAGGCTTGCCGTTTGACCACTTGACCTTCTTGTTGATCTTGATCGTAGCCGTCTTGGCCTTATCGTTAAAGGAGATATCTGCAGCTCCGCCTTTAACGAACTTATAGTTGTCATCAAAGTTAAACAAGGACTGCAAAGCAAACTGACCAACTTCAGAATCATAATTATCTTCTGAAAGCTCGGGTGCAAAAATTCCTTTGAAAGCAGAATCGGAAACCATTCCGATTTTCAAAGTGCCGCCCTTGACGCTGGCTTTCTTGTTGTTGTACGCAATCGGCAACGAAGCCTTTTCAGTGCTGCTGTCGCTACCTTTTTTGCTGCTGTTATTTCCGCAGCCGGCAAGCGTAAGTGCTGAAAGAGACAAAACTGCCGCTGCACCTACAAAAACTTTTTTGGTATTCATAAAGAAACCCCCTAGTATTGAATTGGTATGATATTTTAAAAAGTTTATACCCTAAATTAAAACAGAAAAATTAACCCAGACGCTGACGCGCATCGGCTGTGCGTCGCAAAACGTTGCCGACATAGCTGATGCCGACACAGATAACTAAAATCAATAATGCGGCCGGAAGCCAGACCCATGGTCTTAAGGTCAAAACGGACGGATCGTTAGCATATCCGACCAGCGTCCCAAGACTCGGAACACTGTCTGGGAACCCAAAACCAAGGTAAGTCAGCGAAACTTCAATCCCGATATTACCGGCAAGCATCAAAGTTGCGTCAACGATGATGATTGAACTCAGATTTGGCAGCAGCTCTTTTAAAATAATCTTCAAATCGCTGCTGCCCGAGGTCTTTGAAGCGCTGATATAGTCTTTTTTTGATTCTGACAATGCCTTGGACCGAATCAAACGTGCCGTTCCGACCCAGTAAAAAGCCGACATGATTAAAACGAACGACCACATCGTGTATTTTGGAATAATCGTAACGATAACAATGATAATCATCAATGTCGGCAAAACCATCATAAAATCAAGAAAACGCATCATGATGTTGTCAACTTTTCCACCATAGTAGCCGGCGACAAGTCCAAAAATAGTTCCGATTACTTCAATCAAAACCGTAATCGCAATCCCGATCAGTAGCGAGTTTCTCGCTCCGAGAATCAGCATCTTGAACACGTCGCGGCCGCCTTCGTCACCGCCGAGCAACATTCCGTCAACTCCAGGATGGTTGTACTGCTTGAAGATGTCAACCGTCATGACCTTGTCCGTATTGAGGAACAAAGCTCCGATAAAAATTCCTAAAAATAAAATAATCAGTAAAATCAATGCACCTAATGCACCACGGTCTTTGGCAAATTCACGGGCCAAAACTTTCAAACCGGATGCTTCTTCATTCTTTTTTTGAATATTTTCAACGACTTCTTGTCCACTGTATGCTTTTTCCGTTGTCTTTTTCTTAAACATCGACCTTCGCTCCCTTCAATTACTCGATTCTGACACGTGGATCAACGATACTTAAAATAATATCCGAAAGGAGCGTTCCGATTAAGTTAAGTATCCCGAATAAAAGAACCAATGCCGTAATAACCGAGTAATCACGATTCGTCAGCGAATTGATGAACAACAATCCCATCCCAGGATAAGAGAAGACAGTTTCAATAAAAATTGATCCACCAAGCAGACCGGTGATCGAATAGCCGGCAAAAGCCGCAATCGGAAGCAACGAATTGCGCAAGATATGTCGATTGAAGACGGTC
>JBHADD010000180.1:0-3641 GCA_041854925.1 Ligilactobacillus sp.
ATTCGTTTCTTTCTTTCGCACTCAATTGGCTGTCCATTCGTTTTTTTGCCTCGTCTTCGGAAAGCCTGTCTCGTTCAATCAAACGTTTCAGCTGAATTTCTTTTGGAACGTCAACCGTCATTATAAAATCGCAAATTTTGTCATAATGCTGCTCGATCAATAACGGAGCATCCAAAACAACGAGATCTACATTCTTTTCTTGATTCAGCCTTCGAGAAATTTCTTCTCTGATCAATGGTTCCATAACAGAGTTTAGCAATGAAAGTTGTTCGCTGTCTGAAAAAACGATCTGACCAAGAGCCATTCGATTAAGCGTTCCGTCATTTTTTAAAATTTTGTCTCCGAATATTTTCGCTAACTTTTCAAGTCCGCTTGAACCTTTTTCAACAACGGCTCTTGAACACTCATCAGCATCGATTACGGGAAGACCCAATCCTTTCAAATAGGCGCTGATCGTTGATTTACCGCAAGCGATCCCACCTGTCAGGCCCAATATTCTGCTCATTTTTTCAGCACCTGACACTTCGGACAATAATGCGTACCGCGCTGTCCGACGACTGTTTTTTCAATTGGAGTACCGCATCGTCCACACTTTTCGCCGGTTTTGCCATAGACTTGCAAAAAGAACTGGAATGATCCTTCCTCAAGAAATGCATTTGCATAGCTCCTGATCGTCGTCCCACCTGCCTCGCTCGCTTTTTCAAGCTCATCGATGATTGAATTTCTCAAACAATCGGCCTGCTTTTTGCTGAGCTCGTTGCAAGGCGTCAAAGGATGAATCTTTGCCATATAGAGCACCTCATCAGCATAAATATTCCCGACTCCTGCGACAAGCGTTTGATCAAGCAGGGCCGTCTTAATCGGCTTTTTCTTTTTTTGAAGATCTTCATAGAATTTTTGAGAATCAAAATCTTTTTCAGTCGGTTCGGGACCAAGTTTGGAAATCCCGGAAAGAGTCGTTTCGTCACCGGTTTTAAACAATTCCATCCGCCCAAATTTGCGGACGTCGTTATAATGAAGCTCGCTTCCGTCCGTCAAATAAAAGATTATGTGCGTGTGCTTTTCAACCGGTTCTCCCTTTTGCCTGACGAAGTACTTTCCTTCCATTCTCAAGTGAGAAACCATCGTCAATTCGCCTGAAAAGCGAAACAACAAGTATTTCCCGCGTCGATCGACATTAAGCAATTTTTTACCGCTAAGCTTTTTGCAAAATTCAGACTTGGAACCCACGATTATTTTGTCATATAAAACCTTGACGTCTTTAATCGTTTTGCCCTTGATCAGTCTGTTAAGGCCTCGTCTGACCGTTTCAACTTCTGGTAATTCAGGCATATTCTACCTCATTTCGTATCAAACCATGTTTTTCCATGTCCGCTTTCAACTTTAAGCGGAACGTCCAACTCAACTGCAGAATCCATCACGCTCGGAACAATTTTCTCAAGCACAGGTATTTCTTCTTCAGGGGCTTCAAAAATCAATTCGTCGTGCACCTGTAAAAGCATTCTGGCTTTAAGTTCTTTTTTTTCAAGAGTCTCTTGCATCTTAATCATCGCAACCTTGATAATATCGGCAGCACTTCCCTGAATCGGGGTATTCATAGCTGTCCTTTCGGCAAACGAACGCTGATTGAAATTTTTTGAGCGAATTCCTTCAAGATAGCGTCGACGTTTGAAAAGCGTTTCGACGTACCCTTGATTTCTTGCAAGCTCCACAACCTCAGTCATATATCTTTTAACGCCCGGAAAAGATTCAAAATACATCTCCATAAACGTTTTGGCCTGATCTCTTCTGCATCCGATGCTTTGTGCAAGACCAAAGTCACTGATTCCGTAGACGATTCCAAAATTGACGGCTTTAGCCTGACGACGCATGTTCGGCGTTACTTCGTCCGGACTGCTCAATCCAAAGATTTTCATCGCCGTATTGGCATGAATATCAAGATCGTCTTTGAATGCTTTTTGCATGTTCTCGTCTTTTGAAATATGTGCCAAAACCCTCAACTCAATTTGTGAATAATCTGATGAGAAAATTTCCCATCCTTGGTGACTCGGAATGAAAGCCTGCCTGATTTTCCTGCCTTCTTCCAAGCGAACGGGGATGTTTTGAAGATTGGGTTCAACCGAAGATAACCTTCCCGTTGTCGTCAATGTTTGCGTGTAACGCGTGTGCACCTTCTCATCTTGATCCATCACTTTGAGCAGTCCATCAATGTAAGTCGACTTGAGCTTGGCAAATTGACGATATAAAAGCACATTGTCAACGATATCGTTTCCTCTGAGTTTTTCCAAAACGCCTACTGCCGTCGAGTAGCCGGTCTTTGTCTTCTTGGCACCGGGCAACCTTAGTTTTTCAAACAAAATCGTTCCCAATTGCTTGGGTGAATTGATGTTGAATGCTTCTCCAGCTTCTTGATAAATCAATGATTCAAGATCGCTTATCTTTTCTTTGAAACGACTCCCCATCGTTTCAAGCGTCTCTTTGTCGGCTTTGATTCCGGCAATTTCCATCTTAGCAAGCACGATTGAAAGCGGGCGTTCGATTTCAAAATATAAATGATCTTGAGAATTATCTATTAATTTTTGCATTAATTTTTGTTTCAAAAAAGCAATCGCAAAAACTTTGCTTCTCAAATGCGCAAAAAAAGACTCATCAGCGCAAATTTTCTTTTTAGCGCCTTTTCCATAAACTTCATCATCGCTTTTTACGTCAAAATATCCTTGTTTTTGACAAAGCTGCCCCAAATCATTGTTGTTATCGGTATTATTTAAAAGATAAGATACCAACAACAGGTCAAAATCGATTGATTCCGCTTCAATTCCCAAACGTTTGAGCGAGACATAGGTTTTCTTTCCATCAAACACATCAAGAGTCTTATTTTCAAGAAATTCTCTTAAAGGTTCTCTTTTTAACAAAGAAACGTCTTTTGAAACATAGCACTGACCATCAGCCAAAAGTGCAAATCCCCAAAAAGGAGACGTATGGTAATTTTCATCGGCAAGTTCAAGATAAAAACTCGCATTCTCAGCGTTTAGCTGTTTTCCATCAATATTTTCCGAAGTCAATTCGACTATCGAAGGAAGTTTTTCTTCATTTGATCCGTCTTCGGCTTTTTCAGCATTTAGTTCGCTCAAAAATTTATGAAAATCCATGCTCTGATAGAACTCCCGCAATTTTTCAACGTCTTTACTTACAAAATCAATATCGGCCAACCCGATTTCAAGCGGAGCATCACGCCTGATTGTTGCCAAATTTTTGCACGTCAGCGCAATCTTTTTGTCTTCAATCAAATGTTCCTTCATCTTTGATTTTTTGAATTCATCAATGTGTTCATAAAGATTTTCAATCGTTCCGTACTGATTCAAAAGCTTTAGTGCCGTCTTTTCGCCAACTTTGGACACCCCGGGGTAATTATCCGAAGAATCGCCCGCAAGTCCTTTGAGATCGGTAATTTGAGAGGGCGAGATGCCAAGCTTTTCTCTCAGATGGTTTGGAGTGTAATATTCTATTTCCGTAACACCTTTAACAGTCAAGGCAACCGTTGTTTGATTCGTCACAAGCTGCGTCAAATCTCGATCACCGGTCACGATTGTTGTTTCATAACCGTTTTTCTCGGCTTCCTTTGACATCGTTCCGATTATGTC
>JBHADD010000181.1:0-3957 GCA_041854925.1 Ligilactobacillus sp.
AACCGAAGTCAGGTGCAACGATTGAGCAGATGATGCGCAGCACTGCATTTGGCAAAATCACTGCCGGTTACGGACAAATCGATGAAAATGGGCTCTTTGTCCGTAAATGGCCCGCCCGAAAAATACCGATTACGGACAAAATGGTCAAAAACAGCTGTTTGTCCGTAAAAATTCAGACGCTTCGGACCCGATTTTACGGACAAATCAGCAAAAATCGGCTCTTTGTCCGTAAAATTTGAGCAAAATCCCGGTGCACCGCCCAAAATAAGAAAAAATTCGCGCCATCACGGCACGAATTTTCATCATTATTCAGTTGCGTACGGGCTCATGACCGCTCGGCTCCAAACCTTCATAATCAGGTTCAGACCAGCAACAAGGCTCATGATAAGTTCGTGCCGCGTCGTGACTGCGCTTGCGCTGATCACTCGCGCCCCTCCTTATCTACCGCCTTGTTGAGCGGCTGGTCTTCACACCTTGTCTAAATCGGGTTTCGCCTCACAACCCCCTTGTCCCAAGCACCCTTGCTCGGGCAAGACGAGCTCACCCGTCGCAAGCGCGACTTGGATACGCGGGGGCTGACCGTTCGGCTCCACACCTTACCTGTTAAACACACCCTTGATTGCACGCCATGCAATCACTAAGATATTGGCCTTGTCAACGTCCTTGTTCGTCTTGGCCTTGATCTTGATGGAAGTTGCGCCGTCAAGATAGTAAAGATCCTGGCCTTTGACTTTGACGGAAAGTTCGCCGACCGTTTGGCCCTTCTTCAGAGGGGCAACAAGGCCGCCATCCTTGTAGAGCTTCTTGTCGCCTGAAAGCTTGGCAACGAGATTGGCTGATGAAACGCCGCTCTTAAGCCAAATATCGGTATCATTTTTAGATGAAACGGCAACGTTCAGTTCCTTGCCATGATAAACAGGCAATGAAGCGGCATTCTTGAACGATTTGCCGGCTTTGATCGTTTCATATGAATAGTTGTTGTAGCAATACGACATTAACTTTTGCGTTTCGACGAAACGGGAAAGGTCTTCTTGGCTGTCATGCTTGGCTCCCAAGACAACGGTAATCAGACGATGACCGTCCTTGTTGACCGTTCCGGTAAAGCAGGCACCAGCTGAATCTGACGTGCCGGTTTTAAGGCCGTCAACGGGGAGTTCAGAGTAGGCCTTTGCCAAGCCCGGAAGCATCCAGTTCCAGTTTTCCATCGTTGTCTCATCAGTACCGTTGTTGAATTTCATCCGTGCAATCTTGGTTGTTTCAAGAACTTCGGGATAATCTTCAATCAAGCGCTGACTGATGATTGCCATGTCTTTTGCGGAAAACTTGTTTTCGGCACTGTCTGAAGCACCAGGATATTTGGCATCGAAGACCTCATCGTTCGTCAAACCGTTGGCCGTATAGATTTCAGCATCATTGATGCCCATCTTCTTGGCTTCCTTGCGCATCATATCGATAAAGTTCTTATGCGTTCCGCCCACTGCATTTGCCAAAGCCATCGCGGCCCCGTTGGCAGAGTAGATCAATGTTGCTTGATACAGTGCTTTTACCGTGTACTTATGGTCAGCCTTCAAGGGAACGTTTGAAAGATGCGTGTCCTGACTGACTTTTTGTGAAGCCTCGTCAGGCAATATCTCTTGATTCCAGCTCAGCTTGCCGTTTTTGATGGCCTGAAGAACCAAATAAACCGTCATCAGCTTGGACATTGATGCGACCGGCAGTGCCTGTTCTGCATTCTTTGCATAGAGAATCTGCCCCGTCTTGGCATCAACGGCGATTGCGGACTTGACGTCAAGATTCAAATTCGAATCGGTTTGTTGCGGTAAAGAGTCGGCAGATACTTTTTGAACAGACAGGCCACCGATGCCTGCTGCGGCAGCCGTAGATACTGTTACGCCTGCGATGAGTGCGATCATTGTCTTTTTCAATGATTTGAATAGTTTCATTACTAAGCAGTCCCCTCTAATAAATTCCTATTTAAGAATACCCAAAAAAGCCCAAGGATTCAATAGCTTTGCTAATAAAAAAGGACGAATCCGTTCTTCATTCGTCCTTTTTTTCAGCTTTTGCCGGCTTATGCACAACATTCTTGTGTTCCGTTGGAAAATGCATCACAAAACTGGTCAATCCCGCATTTGATTCAACGTAAATATAGCCGTTGTGGCGCTCAACGATGCTTTGCACGATCGCAAGTCCTAATCCTGAGCCGCCCGTCTCGCGAGATCGTGAGCTTTCGGCACGATAAAATCTGTCAAACAGCTGCGGAACCGCGCTTTCGGGAATGGGTTCGCCGTCATTTTCGATTTTGACGACGACTTCTTTAGAAGACAGCGACTTTACCGAAAGATAGATGTGCTTGCCGTTGCGTCCGTATTTGAAAGCATTCGAAATCAGATTGTTGAAGACCCTGGCCAGCTTTTCGCCGTCTGCTTCCATAAACACCGGCTCATCGGGAACGTTGACTTCGACTTCCATCCCTTTTTTGTTTCCTTCAAGCTCATAGCTTGCTCCGATTTGTTCAAGCATCGCGCCCAAATCGATCTTCACGATGCTTAACGGCAAATCGGGCTGTCTGACTTTGGTATATTCAAACAAGTCGTCAACCAATGATTTCATCTGCTTTGACTTCAAAAAAGCCGTGTGGGTGTACTTTTTCAACTCTTCTTCGCTGCCGTACTGATTGTCTTCGATCAAGCCGAGATATCCGATAATCGAAGTCAGCGGCGTTCTGATGTCATGACTGACGTTTGTAATCAATTCGTCTTTTGAGCGTTCAATTCTCCGCTCTTCTTCCATTGCGTTAATCGTACTGTCAACCAACGCATTGACGCTTTCAACGACGCGCTGCATTTGACCGTCAAGGGTAAATTTGATTCGATGCGAAAAATGTCCGGAAGCAATATAGTGCAGTTCCGAAATAACGTGACGCAGCTGCATCTGACGGTAGCGACGCATCAGGCGCCAATAGACGACAAAAGCATCCGCTAACAGCATCAAACCGGTGAAAACCCATCCCCAAGACCACAATCTGATGGCATGCGGCCCGAGCGAAAGCGACAGTTTAATCTGAAAAATTCCGGCTGCAAGCCCTGGGTTGCGGGCGATTTCCTGATTAGCAATCACAAAAATCGACATATTGAGCAAAAGCAGCAGGATAACCGTTGCAACGCCTTCGCCAAACAGCTCGCTTTTTTCACGCGTCGTGAGTTTAAATTGCACTAAACATCACCCCGTTAATGTGATTCAATCTTGTATCCGACGCCCCAAACGGTCTGAATAACCTTTTCGCCGCCGGTTGATTCTTCAATCTTGTCTCTTAGATGACTTACGTGAACCATAACCGTCTTGGCTGAAACAACCGATTCTTGCTGCCAAACGCGTTCAAAAATTTCATCAGCAGAAAATACTCTGTTCGGATGGCTTGCAAGCAAATACAGTATGCCAAATTCCAAGGCCGTCAATTGAATTGACTTGCCGGTGACGGTTTCGACTTCATGCGAATCCTTTTTGATGATCAGCGGTCCGATTTCGATTTGATCCGGTTCGTCATTTTTAACGTCATGCTGGCTGCGACGAAGCAGCGACTTGACGCGCGCCATAACTTCAAGCGGATTGAACGGCTTGGTCACATAGTCGTCCGCACCTTGAATCAGTCCTTGAATCTTATCCAAATCGTCAGTTTTGGCCGAAAGCATCAGTACCGGAATCTGACTGTCCTTTCTGACTTCTCTGACGACTGCAAGGCCATCCATCTGAGGCATCATGATGTCAAGAATCATCAAGCCGATGTCAGGATTCGTATTGAGTTTCGTAATGGCCTCTTTTCCGTTATAGGCGCGTTCCACTTCGTAGCCTTCGTTTTTGACGTAAATACTGAGCAATTCAACAATATCTTTATCATCATCAACAATCAGAATTTTCATAGCATTGACTCCTTTTTGGTATGTACCTTGCGTAATA
>JBHADD010000182.1:0-6319 GCA_041854925.1 Ligilactobacillus sp.
AACTGAAAATCAAAGCAAAATTGCCGTCGCCTTGAAGCATCGTCTGAGTCCAAAGAGCAATCGTGAAGACGGATGAAATCGTCCAAACGTAATACTGCTCGCGCTTGCGATTGAGTTCAAGCAAAGAACCAGTGATCGCCATTGCCAAATTCAAGCTGTCCAAAAAAACGCGCGGATCGCTCGTCATGCTAAAAATCCAGTAGATCACGGCCCATGCCACTCCAAAGAAAATCAAGTATTTGAGCCATTCGCTCCAGCTTTCAAACTTTTCTGCCTGAATGTCGTTGTTCCATTTCGGATCAAGGATGCAAAACAGATCAAGAAACAGCAAGTACCCGATTTGTTCCCAAGCAGTTGCGAAATTTCCGGCCATGAATCCGGTCGTTGCGATGCAGATTGCAGAAATCGCGCCTGCCCAGCCCTGAATCCCCGAACGGTTGGAAATTCCGATAACGCAGGCAACGGACAGGTTGCCGCCAATGAATGCGATGATTGACTGCAGCGGTGCTTGAGAAATCGACTGAACAAGAGAAATCACCTGCAAAACGAAGTTGAACGTCAATAAAGCGTAACTGAACGTCCCCCAGCCTTTGCACTGATTCAGCAGCCATGAAAAATACCCTTTGCGAAAAACATTGTGCGAGTACTCCGGCAAATGCGTCAAAACATCTTTGTAGCGATCAAACATCTCTAAATTCCTCCCTATATAAAACATAATTTATTATAGGACCTTCACAGCCTTATTTCAAGGAAAAACTCAATATGCGGTATCGTAAATAGTTAATTTAGCCTATATCTTGTGCCTATATGTCAAATCAGACGCTTATCCCCCAGTTCGCAACAACACTGAAAATTTGCACAATTTTACTTTTTCTTGAAATATTACAAATGCGTTACATGTTATAATCTACTTGGTTGTGGAATTGAAAAATTTCAGAAAAGAGGATAAAAAAATGAAATTTAACTTCAAAAAAGCCGCTGCCCTTTTTTTGGCAGCTTTGACTTTGAGCGGAGTTTCAGCAGGCGCAAGCACTGTATTTGCTGACGGAACAGATGATTCCTCAAGCTCCGGCTCAACGCATACCCTGAACTCGTCATACGTCGTTTACGGTGCGGGTACGAGCTCAGAAGTTCGTTCCAAACTCGATGACGTTTTCCAGGCTGATTCTTCATTCAAGAAGCTGACTGCCACGGCAGCCGATTATTCCAAATACATCAGTCAGCAGGACAGCACTACAGATGCCGCAATGATCAGTTCGGTTGCAATCGCTCCCGGCGATCCTGGTTCAGGCGTCAAGGTCAACATCAAAAACTATGACGGCGAAAACAACATCACCAAAGTTACTTCACAACAATACGCAATGGTCGCGCAAATGGCCGGCGTCACGGACGTCAGCATCGTTGTCACCGCAAATAGACCCGTTTCAGGCGAATCAGCCTTGACGGGCGTTTACAAAGCCCTCGCAACCGACGGCGTTTCACTCAATACCCAAAACACTTCCACGCCCAACCAAATCCTTGAAGCAACGCAACCCGCAATCGATGCCAACAAAGACGACAAAACCTACCCTGGCAAATTGATGGCGGCAATTGGCGACGTTTCAAAGCAGTTGGCACAAATGAAACAAGACAACAAAAATCTTGCAACCAAACAAGATATTCAGGATATGCTGAACAAAGCACTTGAAAAGCGCGGTATCGAAGATAAGACTTCTTCAACCAACGTTACGCAGATTACGAACGCTTTGTTCAACTTCCAAAATTCGCCAATCTCTTCCAGCAAAAACTATGTCAAAAACGTTGACAACACGATTAACAACGTTAAGAACTCGGCTGGAAACCTGATGAACAAGGCTAAAAATTGGGCAAACAGCCAGTCAGGAAAAAAGACGATTTCAGAAGCCAAGAGTCTTTGGCAAAAATTCGTTGACTGGGTCAAAGGACTGTTCAGCTGATCAGTTTTCGATTGAAATAATTGCTAGGATGTATAAAATCTTGAATTAATGAATGCCGGACATGGTCGGTCGATTGGCGACTGATTTTGTCCGGTATTTTTTATGGGTGACTTTTTTGCCAAATTCAGTGCTGCTCAATCAGTGCGCCGGGAGGGCATTACGGGCAAAACGCCGATTTTTGAGATTTGACCGTAAATGCCGATCACTCAACGACAAAAAACCCGCAGAGGCAAATGCCTGCTACGGGAAAAAAGGTTATGTTATTGGGGAAATTACCGCCTTGGAGGTGGCGGTTATTACTTACATAAAAAGGGGAGAAGGTTGATATCTCATCAGCCTATGCCTATATAATACATCTGATAACTTAAGGAATGTTAGTGATTTGTTTTAGTTTTTATTAAGATGAACATTATTGTAACAATTAAGTTTTTCTTTAGAAATTTTTTAAGGAAGCCGACTAAAAACATTAAACCGTCATGCTATTTGAAAAAACAGAGAGAGATTTTGCAGTTCAAAAAAGATTCTGTCAGACTTTTGACGTCACGATCTTTAAGCGAGAAATAAACTGTGGATTAGTTTCAATAAGAGTTTATCCACAAAGTTATCCACAAGGCTGTTGATAACTTTTGCTTTCTTTTTTTCACATTTTCATGATTTCTGCTGCAAATAAAAACTCCGTGGTTGGGGCGCCACGGAGAAAAAAGGTATGTTATAGGGAGTATATACATTCACCATTGGGGGATGGTGATATGCTTTCTGCTTATAAGGGGGAGTTGATTGACTTTCATCACTCAATCCATGCTTTAATAGTACCAACAACTTGTTAAAAATCCATGTACTTTTGGTAAGTATTTTTTTACGTTTTTTTCAGCTTTTCTAAAAACGTGGCACTTTTTGGAAGAATACGTGAATTAAAAACGACCGAAACAAATAATAGTTTCGGTCGCCTTTTGTATTATTTTATTTAAATGCTTAAATAAAGCTTAGTCTTCAGCTACGAATGGAAGCAAGCCCATGATACGAGCACGCTTGATAGCAACTGTAAGCTTGCGTTGATTCTTAGCGCTTGTACCCGTTACACGACGTGGCAAAATCTTGCCTCGTTCTGAGATGAAACGCTTGAGCAAGTCTGTATCCTTGTAATCGATGTATTCGATATGGTTGGCTGCGATGAAGTCGACCTTGCGACGACGACGTCCGCCTCTGCGTTGTTGTGGCATGTGATTTCCCTCCTCTTCAATTAGAATGGCAAGTCGTCTTCCGAAACATCCGTCTTGGAGCCGTTGCCGGCAAACGGATCCTGCATGGCATCGTTATTCCCGTTGCCATAGCCGTTATCTTGCTGATAACCGCCCTGATTATTGTTGGCAGGAGCCCCGTACGGATTTCCGCCGAACGAAGACTGACTCTGTTGACGAGGAGCAGATGATGCCGAACCTCCGTGTTGTGCACGGTAACGATCAGATTCTGCCTTGGATTCGAGCAATGAGAAGTTTTCCGTAATGACTTCAGTCACATACACGCGATTTCCTTGCTGATTTTCGTAAGAACGCGTTTGAATGCGCCCTTCAATTCCGACAAGCGAACCCTTATGAGTGAAATTGGCAAAATTCTCTGCGGATTTGCCCCATACTACACAATTGATAAAATCTGCTTCACGATTACCTTGTTGGTTAGTGAAGTTTCGATCGACGGCAACAGTGAAACTAGCCACTGAAGTACCTGAATTCGTGTAGCGCAAATCAGGATCTCTGGTCAAACGACCAACCAAAACAACTCTATTGATCATTTCTGCTCCTCCTTTATTTTAATATTTAATCTCGATATTAGTCTTCGCGTTTAACGATCATATGACGCAAGATACCGTCGTTGATCTTTGCAAGACGGTCAAATTCGTTGATAGCGTCCGCATTTTCAGCTTTGATGTTTACGATATGGTAGACACCTTCTGTGAAACCACCGATTTCGTAAGCAAAACGACGCTTAGACCAGTCTTTTGAATCTACGACTTCTGCACCATCATTCTTCAATATGTTGTCGAAACGTTCTACCAAGTCGTTCTTAGCTGCTTCGTCCAACGCTGGGCTGATGATGTAAGTAATTTCGTAATTTGTCATGACTGTTTGCACCTCCTTATGGACTTTTGGTTCTTTATTTTAGAACAAGGAGAATCTTAAGCATTTTTGAGCTTAGATACTCACGAATTAAAATTATAACATTAATTTATTAATTTTGCAACTTGTTTTCTGATTTGTGCTACTACTAATAATATACGCAATTTTTCGCTGTTTTCTTCTTTTTTGCGACTTAAACCTCATCCTCGATTCAAGCACGTTTCGTACCCTGTTCATTCATCATTCCTGATTGCCTGAAGAATCTTGCGAGCCTTTCTGATCATTTGCCGGTTCAGTCGGTTCACTTCCGGTTTCGTCATTTGGAAGATCCTTTTCATCAACGATACCTTCTGTCGGTTCAGGCTCAACCTTCGCAATCGTCGACACCTTTGCGTCATCATCGAGATTGATCAAATGAACGCCCAAAGTTGAACGACCCGTTGTTGAAACGCTCTTGACATTGAACCGAATCATTACACCCTTATCAGTAATGACCATGATGTCTTCCGTTCCGTCAACGGTCGTCAATCCGGCCAAAGAACCGTTCTTTTCCGTGATATTTGAGGTCTTGACGCCTTTTCCGCCGCGACCCTTGATCGGATAGTCATAAGCAGGCGTCTGCTTGCCATAGCCTTTTTCGGAGATCACGAAGACGTTGCTGTCAGGTTTTAAAATATCTGAACCAACGGCATAATCGTCATCGCGCAGTCTAATTCCGCGAACCCCTGAGGCTGCGCGGCCCATCTGACGCACTGCATTTTCCGAAAAGCTTACCGCATATCCGCCATGAGTTCCGATGATGATGTTTTGATTGCCGTCAGTAATCGACACGTTCAGCAATTCATCGCCTTCACGCAGCGTGATGGCTTTCAAACCGTTCTTTCGAATGTTTCCGAATTCTGTCACGGAAGTGCGCTTGACGATGCCTTGAACCGTTGTAAAGAACAGGAAGTGCGAATCGTTGCGTTTTTCAGGATCAACGTTGATGACCGTCTGAATCTTTTCTCCTTCCGACAGATCCAACAGGTTGATGACAGGAATTCCCTTGGCCGCACGACCATACTCCGGAACTTCATAGCCCTTCATGCGATAGACTTTGCCGATATTCGTAAAGAACAAAACCTCATCGTGCGTCGAAGTCGTAATCAGATGTTCAATGAAATCGTCATCATGAACGCCCATTCCCTGAATACCTCGACCGCCGCGACGCTGAGCTTTAAAATCGCTCGTTGGCAACCGTTTGATGTAGCCGTTGTGTGTCAATGCGATCACGACGTTTTCTTCTTCGATCAGGTCTTCGTCTTCAATGCTCAAAACTTCGCCGACCATCAGCTCTGTTCTGCGATCATCACCAAATTTTTCTTGAATTTCAAGCAATTCTTGATAAATAATGCTGTGAACGCGCTCTTCATGCGCCAGAATATCTTTAAAATCAGCAATTGCTTCCAAGGTTTTCTTGTATTCTGCATCGACTTTTTCACGTTCCAATCCTGTCAGGCGAACAAGTCTCATGTCCAGAATGGCTTGAGCCTGCTTGTCAGAGAGTTCATACTCATTCATCAAGCGATCCTTGGCTACTTCGCCGCTTTGTGAATTTCTGATGATACTGATGATCGCATCGATATGGTCAAGAGCAATTTTCAAACCTTCCAGAATATGTGCTCTTGCTTGCGCTTTTTTAAGGTCAAATGCAGTCCTGCGACGAATGACGTCTTCCTGATGCTTCAAGTAATATTGCAAAATCTGCTTTAATCCGAGCACTCGCGGAGTTCCGTCAACGATTGCCAGCATGTTGAACGTGAATGACGACTGCATCAGGGTCAATTTGTACAAGTTATTCAAAACAACTGAAGGACTGACGTCTCTTCTGATGTCAATCGTGATGCGCATCCCTTCACGATCTGATTCGTCGTTGATATCAGTGATTCCGTCAATCTTCTTTTCACGAGCCAAATCGGCAATGCGAGTTATCAGATTGGCCTTGTTGACCATGTACGGAATCTCGTGAACGATGATTCTTGATTTTCCGTTTGCCTGCTCTTCGATATCAACCTTGGCACGAAGCGTCACGGTTCCGTGACCCGTTTCATAGGCTTTTCTGATCCCGGATTTTCCCATCACGATTGCTCCTGTTGGGAAGTCCGGGCCAGGAATTGCTTCCATCAGTTCAGCTGTCGTCGCATCCGGGTTTTCCATCAAAAGATGCAGTCCGGAAATAACTTCGCGCAAATTATGCGGCGGGATATTGGT
>JBHADD010000183.1:0-4150 GCA_041854925.1 Ligilactobacillus sp.
AACAGTTCCGCAATCAAGCCGTGTCTTGTTAGTTAAAATTTTATATTTGAACTGTATACTTGACAGGACATAGTACAAAGATTTGATTAATACTAAAAAGAGTGTTTTTTCCGAATTTAAGATTTGGAGAAAACACTCTTTTTCATATCAAAGCCTGATAGATATAATTAAATGCTAATCTATTATTGATTTTTTTGTCAACAGCCTTTTTCTTCTTTCTTCCATCCGTCCGTTGTTTTTTTCAAATAGTAAGTTGACAGCAGGAGCATCAGGAAGCGCGCAAGCAATTCTCCTATCCAAAAAACGTTGGTTGAAAAGAAGGCGAGTCTGATTAAAACAAACGTCAGAAAAATTCGCAAGAAGAGTTCGCCGACGTTGCAGCAGAGGTATTTTTTCATTTGCACGGTGGCACGCAGCAGACCTTCGTTTTGAAATTTAAAAATGCTTGCAACCTGGATGAACAGGAATGCCAGAAGGTATGTCGAAAAAAACGCGAGCGCTTTTGGATGACTTGAAACATCAAAGAAGATTGCGGCAATGTATTTTGAAAAAAAGACAAAAACAACCGCCTGCAAAGCACAATACCAAAGACCGATTTTGCTGCACTCGCGGTAGACCTTTTTGAAGTCTGAAAACTGCTTGGCCGCAATGAGCTGGGCTCCGTAAACGGTCAAGGTTTGTGCCAATCCGACCAAAACGATTCTGAAAAAGTTCATGATGCGAATAATTGCGACGTAGCCGATGATGACCTCTCGTCCGAACGGATTGACGAAACTTTGAATGAGCACGCCGCCAAACGTCACGACAAACTGTTGGAAAGTCGTCGGCAATGCGATATGAAGAACGTTTTTGATTTGTGTCGCATTGAAAAGTCTGCCTCTGCATTTTACAAAATGAAATTTGTCTTCCAAAAGCCTGACAGTCAAAAGCGCACCGATGAGCTGGGCCAAAACGGTGCCCATGGCGGATCCGGCTACGCCGAGCTTGAGTCCGACGATAAAAAGCAAATTGAAAATAAGATTTAAGACCGTCGTCGTCAGCATCAGATAAAAACTTTTTTTCGTATCTTCTGCTGCAGTCAAAATTGCGCGGCCACCGTCATAGACGTGAATCAAAAAAAGCCCGGCCAAATAGATTCTGCCGTAAATCAAAGCGTAGCGCATCAGGTTGTCCGGGACGCTGATCAGGTGAAATACAGTGGGCAAACAGAAGATGCCCAAAATGGCGATGATGATGCCACATATGCCGTCAAAAGCCAGCACGGTTCGTGTCGTTTGTGCCAAAGAGTCCTGATTTTTTTGTCCGATCAGTTGCGAAACGATGATTTCAACGGCCATCTCAAGGCCACCGGAAATAGCCAAAAAAACCATGATGACGTTGGCGGCGTTTCCGACTGCGGCCAGTTCGTTTGCACCCAAAAAACGGCCGATCACGGACATGTCGATGACGCTGTAAAGCTGCGCAACCAGCATGCTCAGCGTAATCGGCCAGGCGAACAGGCGGATTTTGGCTTTGATTTCAGTTGTTGTCAATTCTTGTGTCATTTCAATCCCCCTCAAAAAAGGCTATAATGTTTTTATAAAGTATCACCTAAGGGGACAGTCAAGATGGAATTAACCGAAATTAATACGGGCGACTTCGCCAAACTCTGTCACGTCACAAAAAAAACGCTTTATTTTTATGATAAAATCGGTCTCTTAGAGCCGGTTCGAGTTGCCAAAAACGGCTATCGCTTCTATGACGTCATGCAGTGCGACAAGATGGCAACGATTAAGATGCTCCAGGAATTGGGGGCATCGCTTGATGAAATCCAGGGTTTCTTTAGGAAGGACGTACTTGTTGAACAGGCTGAATTCATGCGAAAAAAACGCCTGGCTTTGGATGAAAAAATGAGACTGTTGGAAAAACGGCAATGCGAACTTGATTTTTTGATCAAGCGCATGAACGAATTTATAAAAATCGGAGCAGGGACGGTCTTTTTCGAAACAGACGAAGCGAAACGATACAGAATCGTTGATCAAAAACCGAAAAAACACTTCGTCGTCAACTCGATTGAGCTCGGGATGCAGTACGGAGTCATAATTGATGAAGAAAATCTTAAGCCTGCAGCGATTTTTTATCGCGATGATGCCGGCGAATTCATAAAAGAAGCGGGCGAGTACGTTTGCATGTTTCAAACGTTGGAAAACGGACGGATGCTTGAAAATCTGGCGGAAACTGCGGCAATCTTTCAAAAGTTCGGCGGCTCAGGCTTTATTTATCATGAAGATTATGCCAATACGATTCCAGAAGCAAACGGAAAACACGTTATCAAGCTTTCGCAGAAAAAGGGCTCCTGAAATCATGGATTTTTGTGTCCTGCTGAGCAATAGAGGATGAGAAAAATCTATCTCAAATTGAAAAGAAGCTGGGAAAAATTATGTTTTAAATTAAAAACCCGGATGAGGCTGGGAAAAAACTATGCCTCAAATTGCAAATCCGATCCGTTTTTTTGAGTATTCATGACGATCGCCTTCCATGATGGAAATAACCCAAAATAGTTTGGCGGTAAATTTGACTGAGAGCTTGGCGCGCTGATTTATCAGTCGCTGCAGTTGACAAAAGCTCTGCCGTTTGAAAAAAGTAGTTTTTATTCATTGAAAATAAAAAAGCCGGACAAAGTCAGTCTCAAATCGACCGCCTTCGTTCGACTTTTCGTTTAATTCAAGTAAGAAACGGGACTTTTTTCCCAGCCGCTCCTCTGTTGCAATTCCGTTGTGGCAATTACCTCTTCGACATTTTTTTCAGCTCTGCCTACGCTCTTTGGATCAATGTTGCAAGCAACTGATGCGATTACGAAATAAAGCGCAGCCCATCCCCACATGCTGCTGATCAGAAACATTGCAAAAAGAATCCACAAGAACCATGTTAAACCTGTCAGCCAAATCTCAGCAAATTTCATCCGTTCTAAAACCCCCAGATAATTATATTATCATTTTATCACATTTTTGAAGAAGCTAGGAATATTTTTGCGATTTTTTTGAATTAAAGGTGATATAAAATGAACAGCTTGTGGTGGATTCGGAAATCATTGTCATCAGAATCAGCCAAAATGAAATTAAAAAAACCCCTTCCCACAAAAGCCTGATTTGAGACTTTGAAGGAAAGGGGCATTATTAATGGCAAAAGCCATCGATATTTTTTGCCTGATTGGCGACGAGATCCAATCAGATCATTTAACGTTTTCAGTCATATTTTTCTTAGCAGTTGCCAGCATCAGGCGGATCCGGTTGAGCTGGTTGACGAATGACAGACTCGGGTCATAATCAACCAAAGCAATGTTTGCCATCGGGTACTTGGAACGAAGCTCTTTGACGACGCCCTTGCCGACAACGTGGTTTGGCAAGCATCCGAACGGCTGCATGCAGACGATGTTGTTGACGCCGTTTTGAAGGCTTTCAACCATTTCGCCGGTAAGGAACCAGCCTTCACCGGTTTGATTGCCCAGGCTTAAAATATCCTGGGCACCGTCTGCGATTTGTTCGATGGCTTCGATGCCATCGAAACGCTCGGAATTTTTCAGTGCTTCGTTCATCGGCTTTTCGCAAAGGCGAATCATCTTGATGGCCAGTTCGGCTAAAACCTTGCTCTTCTTTGAGCCACCAAGATGGTCGTGCTTGTAAACCTGGTTGTAAAGCGAGTAGTTCATGAATCCGACGATGTCCGGACAAACGACTTCTGCACCTTCGTTTTCAAGCACGCGAACGATATTGTTGTTTGCAATCGGCGAATATTTGACAAGAATTTCGCCGACGATGGCAACGCGCGGCTTCTTTTCGTCCGTCAACGGAATGTTGTCAAAGTCTTCGACAATTTTTGCAACGTTACGTTTAAATTCGTGGAAGCTGCCGTTTTTGACGTTGGACTGAATTTTATCAAGCCATTCTTTGTGAAGGGCATCAACTGCTCCTTCTTCCGTTTCATAAGGTCTCGTGCGATATACGACGCGCTCGAACAGGTCTCCGTAAAGGAAGGCCAAGGCAACGCGCTTGACAAGCGGAAGAGTCAGTTTGAAGCCTGGCGACTTTTCGGTGCCTTTGGCGTTAAGCGACATCGAGATGACCGGAACCTGCGGGAACCCGGCATCCTTGAGCGCTTTTCTGATCAAAGG
>JBHADD010000184.1:0-10185 GCA_041854925.1 Ligilactobacillus sp.
AACGCATTTTACGGACAAACCGGCATTTTCCAGTGATTTGTCCGTAAATTTTTGACCATTATGATGAGGATTTACGGACAAAGCCTGCTTTTTGGAGCATTTGTCCGTAAATCCGGGTCCGAAACGTCTGAATTTTTACGGACAATCGGCTATTTTTCCCATTTTGTCCGTAATCGGCAGTGATTTTGTCAAATGCAGCGCCTGATAAATAATCAGCGCGCCGAGCTCTCAGTCAAATTTACCGCCAAACTATTTTTGGTTGTTTCCATCATGGAAGGCGATCGTCATGCATAAGAAAAAACCGGATTATATTTGCAACTGATTGCAAATCATCCGGTTTTTCAATTTGAGGCAGAGTTTTTTCAAGCCTCTTTATTTAAAGCAGACTATTCGTCCTTATCATCGTCATTCTTTGGTTCAGTCGTTTCATTCTCAGATTCGTTCGAATCTTCAGAATCAGCTTGCTTAAGTTTTTCTTCTGAAGGGAACTCGTCCTTGAGTTCATCACGATGGCTTTCTTCTTGCTTGACCGCATCTTTTCTGATGAGCGCTTCTTTAGCCTCTTCAAAAGTTGCAGCTTTTTCAGAAGGAAATTCGTCTTCCGCTTGCGCAGGCATCTTGCCCGTCTTATACAAACTGAGGATTTGTCTTTCATCAAGCGTTTCATATTCAAGCAAAGCTTCCGCAATAATGCGATGCTGTTCTTTGTGTTCTTCGATGATCTTCTTGGCAGTTGCCATTCCTTCTTCGCAAAGCGCTTTGACTTCAGAATCGATGGCATTTGAAGTATCGATGGAGAACGGCTGTTGTCCTGGAACATAGTCTCCGGCAAACATGCCGCTTTGTCCTTCATATTGAACAGGTCCAAGCTTTTCGCTCATTCCGTATTCTGTCACCATTGATCGTGCAAGCTGCGTTGCTTGTTGGAAGTCGTTTGACGCACCGGAAGATTGCTGATTGAAAATCAGTTCTTCGGCTGCGCGACCACCCATGAGACCTGCAATCTGTTCTTTGAGATCCTTCTTTGAAAGAAGCATCTGATCTTCTTTTGGAAGCATGATTGCATAACCGCCGGCACGCCCGCGAGGAACGATCGTAACTTTGTGAACGACACGCGCATCATTCAGCACCAAGCCGACAATTGTATGCCCGGCTTCGTGGAAGGCAACCGTTTCGCGTTCTTTTTTGCTGATGACGCGATCACGTTTGGCAGGACCTGCAATAACTCGATCTTCAGCTTCATCAACATCGGAAGCATCGATTTCCTTTTTATTTCGACGAGCGGCAAGCAAAGCTGCTTCATTCAGTAAGTTGGCAAGGTCGGCCCCGACAAAACCAGGGGTCTGCTTGGCAATAATCTTTAAATCGACATCCTTGGCCAATGGCTTGTTCTTCGCATGAACCTTGAGAATCGCTTCACGCCCTTTAACATCAGGACGACCAACCAAAATCTTACGGTCAAAACGTCCAGGACGAAGCAAAGCAGGGTCCAAAACGTCAGAACGGTTCGTGGCAGCCATGACGATAACGCCTTCGTCGCCTTCAAAACCGTCCATTTCGACCAACAACTGGTTCAAAGTCTGTTCGCGTTCATCATGTCCGCCGCCCATGCCGTTTCCGCGCCGACGACCAACGGCATCGATTTCATCGATGAAAATGATTGATGGAGCGTTCTTCTTGGCATTTTCAAAAAGATCACGGACACGACTGGCACCAACGCCGACAAACATTTCAACGAAGTCAGAACCTGAAATTGAAAAGAACGGCACGCCCGCTTCACCCGCAACGGCTTTGGCCAACAAAGTCTTACCTGTTCCGGGAGGCCCTTCAAGCAAAACACCGGACGGGATTTTGGCGCCCAAAGCCAGGAATTTGTGCGGATCGCGCAAGAATTCAACGACTTCGACCAATTCCTGTTTTTCTTCTTCGGCACCGGCAACATCAGAAAAACGTACTTTATTGTTCTTTTTGTCAACCGGTTTTGCTTTGGCCTTGCCAAAGTTCATTACGCGACCGTTGCCGCCGCCTTGACCGGCCTGTCCCATCATCATATAGAAGAAAATGATGAAGAAGAAAAGCGGGACTACATATATGAGCAACTGAATCCAAATGCTGCTTGACTCTTCTTCTTTTGCCCCGTACTTGACGTTGTTTTTCTCTGCATACTTTTTGATTTGAGCAACAGAAGAATCATTCGTCAAAACGTTCGTTGAGAAGTGATCAACTTTTGATTCAGAGCTTGGAAAACCAACCAGGCCGCTGGTTCCTTTAGATTTTTGAGCTTTTTTATAAACGCCGGTAACTTTATACGTGCTTCCTGACGGCTGCATCGTAAAGCTCTTGACGTTGCCTTTCCTAAGTTCAGTAATAAACTGACTTGCCTGAATCTGTTGGGATTGGGAATTGGAATGATTTCCAAACACATAGTAAAGTGCACCCATTATTCCAAGGAAGATTACAATATAAAAAAGGCTGTTGCGGAAAAGCCCGTTTTTATTGTTATTATTATTCAAACGACTGCCTCCTTCATCCTGCTGGATATCCAAATAAACAGATATCGTAACAGTCTCATAATATCATATTTGACCTTTGTCAACCAAAAAAAGCTTTAAATATTTTCGTAAATTTCAGGCTTTAAAATTCCAACGTAAGGAAGATTACGATAATGCCCTTGAAAATCGAGTCCATAGCCCACGACAAACTCATTCGGGACCTCAAATCCGACGTAATCCGGTTTGACCGTCTTGACGCGACGGTCAGGCTTGTCAAGCAGCGTGCAGATTCTAACCGAAGCCGCATCCCTGCCTTTCAGCAATTCGACAAGGCTTGCCAAAGTCCGTCCCGTGTCAATGATGTCTTCAACTATCAAAACGTTTCTTCCCTTGACGGAAACATCCAGATCCTTGATGATTTTGACTTCTCCGGAAGAAACAGTATTGTTTCCGTAGCTTGAGACGTCCATAAAATCAAGTTCGCAATAAGTGTCGATTTGACGAACGATATCCGCCATAAACAGGACGGCTCCCTTTAAAACGCAAATAACAAGCGGATTTTTGCCTTCAAAATCTTTCGTGATTTGTTCACCCAATTTTCGTGCAACCTCATCAATTTGTTCCTTGCTGTACAAAACAGCTTTGATATCATTATTCATTTGAAAATTCAAACCTCTTTCCTGCTCTCATTTTCGAAAGACTGCTATGCATTGAATTTTAGCATTTACACAGCCTTGTGACAAATCGGATTTTTTGACTCCGACAACCCATATTGCCTGGTTTTCGCCATTTACGACAAGCCACAGTTTTTTTCTTTCATCCAGAGCAATTTTTTTATCTATCAAAATTTTTTTAATTTTTTGCGAACCGCTTTTAGTCTTCAAGACGTCTCCGCAACGTCTGTGACGAAGCAGCAAATCATTTGGAGATGCGATCTCAAGAACGTCATCTCCCGGCAAAAGCTTGATTTTATCGCGTCTGAAAATTCCGATTTTCTCTCTTTCATTTAAACTATACCATTTTCCCGGTTTTAATTTAAGAATTTTATCCTCGCTTTCCTGGTTGTTCTTTTCGATTTTTTTGACCCCAAAAATTCCATAGGTTCTGAAAAATGCGTAGGAATTCCCCAACGCTAAGCTTCCTTGTGGTTTTACACCGTTTTCAAGCATTTTAACGCATTGCTCCTGCTTTTTGAGCGAAAAATTTCCCGCCTGTTTTAAAATATGTCTTAAAGTCAGTCTTTTCTGTGATTCATCCTGCTTAAGCCACTTTTCAAGGCTGTACCCGCCTTCGACTTTCAAAAGTCGACAATCATCAACAATCTTTTTATCGGAATAATCCAACAAATCTTTCAGTTGAAGACTCAATTCCTCAACATGAGTCAAAAAATGACGATTTTCTTTTTCAAGGAAAGGAACGACGTGATGTCGCAGACGATTTCTCAAAACGTCATCAAGAGCATTCGTTTCGTCTTCAAAATACTTGATCTGATTTCTTTTGGCGTACTCTTTCAACGTTTCCTTTGAAAAATGCAGCAAAGGTCTCAAAAGCCTGCCGTCGCCAAAGGTTCTTGAAGCCTTGATTCCGACCAATTGTTCCAGATCACCGCCTCTGACTGCCTTCATCAAAATCGTTTCAGCCTGATCATTGGAATGGTGAGCCGTCAGCAAATATTTGGTTCCCGTTTCTTCCATGACTTTCTCAAAGAAGCGGTATCTGAATTCTCTTGCTGATTCCTCGATGCCTTTTTCCGGGTGAGACTCTTTTTCCCAAGTGCTCTTAAATAAGACGAGCTTGTTTTTTTGACAATACTTCGTAATAAAGTCGGTTTCCTCTTTGCTCTGCTCACGCAACCGATGGTCAACATAAGCGACTTGAACGATCGGTCTCATTTTTCCAGGCAGTCTTTGCAAGAGACTCAGGAGAGTCATTGAATCGCACCCTGTCGAAACGGCAACAAGCACCGTTTCATTTGCAGGAACACCCAATTTTTTCCATTCGGCCTGAAATTCAACTTCAGTTTTGTCTTTCACGATCATCACCTACCTTAAAAAGACAATCAAAGAGGCTTGGAGAAAAATTCCAAGCCTCATGTTTTTATGAACGACGGCCGCCGCGGCCGCCACGTTTGCCTTCCGTATTGCGTTTCAAAGATGTCAAACGTTCATCGCTTTCTTTTAAAAATCCTGCAAGCAATGAATCGAAGTCTTTTCTTTTAGGTTCTTGGCGGTGAGATTGCTGTGGAAATTTTCTGTTCTGCGTCGGACGATTACCATTTCCGTGCTCATGAGAACGACCTTCATTATGTCTGTCGCCTTCTGCTTTGCGATGGTCCTTCTTGTCCCCCTCAGGCTTATCTTGGGCCTTGCGAATCGACAGGCTGATCTTTCCGTCATTACCAACGGAAAGCACCTTGACGGTAACCATGTCGCCAACCGTCAAAACATCATGAATATCCTTGACGAAACCGTCGGAAACTTCGCTGATGTGCACGAGTCCGGTCTTCTTGTCTCCTAAATCAACAAAAGCACCAAAATTTGTGATTCCTGAAATCTTTCCGCTAACCTTTGAACCAACTTCAATTGACATAAAAAATTTTTTCCTCCTAGAAATTCTTGTGTCCCTAGTATAACATGATTTTACTTATATTCATACACTATCGATGATTAAAGCATCAGTTTAGTTATTCTGATTAGTTTGAGAATTGTCTTCTGGCAAACTGAAAATAATCTCATTATTCTTTGAATACAGATATTTTTTTCTGATCAATTTTTGAACATAATCCTCATCGTTCAGCTGCTTAATCTTAAAATTCAAAGAAGAATTAGTATGTTGCGCATTTTTCAATGCCTCTTGCGCAACCTCTTTTTGAGCTTCAAGCCGATTTTTATCCGCTATTCCGCGCCCGATTACCAGTGCCGAAAAAGCGGCACACAAAACCAGAATGCCTGCACAAGCCTTTTTAAAAAGGCGATACTTGTGTTCTTTTTTCCTTTGGCGTTCGTTCCTTTGTTTAATTGCCATCTGTTTTTGATAATACTCGTTATCTAAAACAGTCACTTTTCTGCCTTTCATATCGCTGCCTCACTAACCGCATTTTGAGTAGATTATATCAAAAAAACATTTTTTTATCCATCAAAAAACGGTTACAATCTGTAATCTTCCTTATATTCTTCGGAAACAACCTCATACATTCCCTCAGCTTCATCTTTTTTAGTCGTTTCTTTCAGTTCATTGACTCTGATCGTCAGTGTCTTGTTGCCGAAATTAATCACCAATTCGTCGCCAATGCTGACATCCGTCGATGATTTGACAATCTTGCCGTTAATTGAAATTCTTCCTTTATCGGCAATTTCTTTGGCAACGCTGCGCCTTTTAATAACGCGTGATACTTTCAAATACTTGTCTAATCTCATTTCATTTCCTCATTTCTTTAATTTCTGAACCAATTCATATATCTTCTTTCCCTTTGGAAAAACAAGCCACTCATCTTTTTCAAACAAGTCAAACGCCACGATGCTAAAGAAGAACACGAAACACCCCAAAATGATGCCTGCAATTGTCGCAACAGCGGCATCAAAGCGAGTTTCTGCACTGAATTTTTCAAACAAAATCATCAGTACTTTGACCGCCCCGCCCATCAAAAGACATGTCGCACCAAGTTTTTTTACGAACGAATCACCCGCAAAAACGTTGCCAACGCTCTTTGGCTTGAAAAATACGATCAATGCCAACGAAACGGCCAATGCAAGCACCGTTGAAATGCTTGCCCCGATAATTCCGAATTGTCGAATCATCCAGACGTTTGTGCAAGCCTTGACAAAAATACCGCACAAAAGTGATAATGCCGCTTTTGAGAAAAGATTCATACTCTGCAAAATCGAATTGTAAGTGCTGATCAAAGCAATAAACACGATGCTGACCACGTATGCGGAAATCGTCGAACTTAAGAAAGCATCCCCGAACAAAAGAGTATTGAGCTCAGGCATGATCGAAATCATTCCGACCGTTGCCGCCAAAGCAATCACCGTGCTGATCCGCAAGATAATTTTTGTCGTTTCTTTGAACTCGTCAACCTTTTTTTCAGCCAATTCGCTTGAAAGTGCCGGCAGAAGCGAGGCAGAAAAACCGGTTGCAAGCGCCATTCCGAGTTGAACGAGCGGTTGCGCCCTGTCATATGCTCCCTTAAGATTTTGGGCTTTTGACAGACTGATGCCGGATGATTTCAAACCGTTCATAACGGTAAACGAATCAACAAGCTGCAGCAAGACCATCATTGCGGCAAACAGGCATAATACCAGGCCTTCCGTAAACATTTTCTTAAATAAGACGCTGTAGTCTTCATAAAAATCGCTTTGTCGGACCTTGAAAAACTTTTTAAAATAAAAAGAACTCATGCAGATCATCGCAAAAAACGCGCCGAAGGTCGAGCCAAGCATCGCGTTTGCGCCCATGGAATAAAGATTCCAGTCATATTTTACAAACATCGCTGCACAAACGATAATGACCAAAACTCTGATGAATTGTTCAGTTACTTGCGACAAAGCAGGCGGCATCATGTTAAAGGTTCCCTGATAATATCCTCTCGGAACGGCCAGCATCGGCATGAACAAAAACATCCAGGAAACGCTTTTGATCAACCAAAAAAGCTCCGAATCTCCCATTAAAAAAGCAATCTGTTTTGAAAAAAACTGCAGAAAGCCAAAAACTAAAATTCCAAAACAAGCCAGCACCAAAAAGATTTGTCGTGCCAGCTGCAGTCTGTGAAGCTCGTTCTCCTGCTCAGCGATCAGTTTTGAAATATAGACCGGAAATCCGCTCAGAGCAAACGTCATTCCAATTCCATAAATCGGGTAGACCTGCTGATAGACGTAAAAGCCGGTATTGCCGACAATGTTTTGAAACGGGATTCGGTAAAACGCGCTTAAAATTTTGGCAACAAGACCTGCGCAGGACAAAATGACTGCTCCACGCATCGTCTTTCGTATTTGTTCATTTTTCATCTATGCTTTGATTTCCTCTTCCTTTGGAAAATTGCCCAATGACTCGGCAATTTTTTTGGCAATCTGTTGCAATTCGTACAAAAGCTGCGTTTCTTTGGTTTTATCACCGCAAAGAAGCGTAATCAGCGTCTGATTGTTTTTCTCACCGAACGTTGACTTCAGATCGCAGTCGTCCAAACTTGCCACGAGCTCTCTCAAGCCAAGTTTTTCAGTTGCCTTCTTCGACAGCAAAATTTCGATCTTTTTGTCATATTGCGTAATTCGTTCAATCATCGCATGGTCGGCATAAAACTTCAGCAGTCCGATTTCAAGCAGATTGGCGCACTCGTCAGGATAATCACCAAAACGATCAGTCAGATCAGCCTGAATTTCTTCATATTCAGCATAGCCGTTAAGCTGATGAATTCGCTTATAAATTTCAATTTTTTGTCTCGAATCCTCAATATATTCTGTCGGAACATATGCCTCAACAGTTAAATTGATTTCGCAATCCGTCTTTTGCTCCGGCTTGATGCCGCGTTTTTTAGCCACTGCTTCATTGAGCATTTTCGTATAGAGATCGTACCCGACGGATTCAATGAAACCGTGCTGCTGTTTTCCGAGCATATTGCCGGCACCGCGAATCGAAAGATCCCTCATCGCGATTTTAAATCCAGAGCCGAGTTCCGTGAAATCTTTAATGGCTTCTAAACGTTTTTCGCCGTCTTCGGTCAAAACCTTATCCGGCTGGTACATGAAATATGCATATGCCACCCGATTCGAACGGCCGACGCGTCCTCTGAGCTGGTACAGCTGTGCCAGCCCCATCCGATCGGCATCCTCAACGAACAAAGTGTTGACGTTCGGAATGTCGACACCCGTTTCGATGATCGTCGTCGTTACCAAAACATCGTATTCGCCGGCAATAAAGTCCACCAAGATTTTTTCCATCTGAGTTTCTGACATTTGGCCGTGAACATAGGCGATTCTTGCCTCCGGAACGATCGTGTTCAATGTTTCGACAACCGTTTCAATGTCATGAACCCGGTTGTGAAGATAAAACACCTGCCCGCCCCGTGACATTTCGCGTCTGATTCCTGCTGCCACAACATCATAATTTTGTTCCATCGCATACGTTTGAATCGGATAGCGATTAAGCGGTGCCGTTTCGATCACGGACAAATCTCTGACGCCAAGCATCGACATATTGAGCGTCCTTGGAATCGGCGTTGCGGTCAGCGTCAAAACATCGACCGACGTTTTGAGCTCTTTGAGTTTTTCCTTATGTTTGACCCCGAAACGCTGTTCTTCATCAATAATCAGCAAACCCAAATCAGCAAATTTCACGTCCTTTGAAAGCAGTCTGTGAGTCCCGACGATAATGTCAATTTCACCGCTTTTTAGTTTCAAAAGCGTTTCTTTGACCTGTTTCGGCGTGTTGAATCTTGACAAAACGCCGATTTCAACCGGAAATCCTTCAAAACGCGACAGCATGGTTTCATAGTGTTGCTGCACCAAAAGCGTCGTCGGCGCGATAAAAGCCACCTGCTTGCCGTCTTCAACGGCTTTAAACGCGGCTCTTAACGCAACTTCAGTTTTACCGTAGCCAACGTCTCCGATCAGCAATCGATCCATCGGTTTTTCCTTTTCCATATCAAGCTTTATTTCCTTGGCACTCCTCAACTGATCGGGAGTTTCGGTATATGGAAACGCATCTTCAAATTCTTTTTGATAGCTGTCGTCTTTTGGAAACGCATGGCCTTTTTCAGATTCGCGTTTGGAATACAGTTCAACCAGCTCATCTGCAATGTCTTCAAGCTTTGACGCAACTTTTTTCTTGGTCTTCTCCCAGTCGCTGCTTCCAAGCTTGTTGACTTTAGGCACCTTTCCTTCTGAAGAAACATACTTTTGAATGCGGTCAAGCTGAGAAACGGGAATGAAAAGCTTCGCATCGTCTCGATAAACGATCGTCATGTAGTCTTGGTGCTTTCCCGCAACTTCGAGAGTTTCCATCCCCATAAAACGGCCAATGCCATGGTTGACGTGCACGACAAAATCTCCGGGCTTCAAATCGGCATAACTCTTCAGACGCTCCGTGTTGCTCATGGTCTGATGCCTTGGCTGGCGTTTTTTGACTTTGCCGAAAAGCTCATTTTCCGTCAGCACGACCAGATGGCTGAGAGGCAGTTCAAAACCGTTTTGAAGGGTTCCGTTGACAATTTGAAAAGCACCTTGTTCAATCTTGTCTTTGTTGGTTTCGATTGCTTTGATTCCGAAATCACCAAGCAGCTGCAGCGTCTTTTTTGCGCGCTCCGTTTCAGAAATCAAAAAAACGACCGTTTCATGCGTTTTTTTATAGCGCATCGTTTCGACCTTAAAAAGTGGCAGCTGTCCGAAAAATTGCTGCACGCTCCGCGACTTGATATCCGTCAAAGAAACAAACCTCATGCGACCCATTCCTTTTTGAAGAAGCGACATGAAAATTTTTTCATGCTGATCTTTTTTCTCAAGTTCGGAAATTTCAAAACCGAGCGTTTCTTTGACATAGAGCTTGCGCGCTTCGATTTTTTCCAAGATCCACTGAGCATCGCTTTTTTCAAGCTCATGCTCTTTTTCTTTCAAGCGTTTGTAATCGTCAAAAATGATTATTCCGCTTTCTGAAAGATAGTCAAAAAGCGAAGTTTTGCTTTTTCCGTAAAGTTCTTCTGAAA
>JBHADD010000185.1:0-5787 GCA_041854925.1 Ligilactobacillus sp.
ATAAATCAGCGCGCCAAACTCCCAGTCAAATTTATCGTCAGACTCTTTTTGGATATTTTACAGCAATTTGATCACTGCATACACAAAAGCCCGGATGAGATCTCATCCGGGCTTTTTGGTTTGAGGCATGTTTTTTCCCGGCCTCTTCTTTATTATCATTTTTCTTTCAGATATCTGTCTAATTCGCGCTTGACCTCGGTTGCTTTCGGCAGCAGGACGCCGACTTCTTCAACCAGACTCGGCGATTCGAAAAATTCTGACGTCTTGCCTGAATAAACCAATTCGCCGTGAGCCATTGCATAAACGTCTTCATATTCTTCCAAAACCCAGTCCATGTCATGCGTAATCGTAATGACGACATGTCCTCGGTCGGCAAGATAGCGAAAAATCGCGGTAATTTTCTTCCTGCTTGGCCAATCAAGCGACATCATCGGTTCATCGAACAGCAAAATCTTCGGTCGAACCGCCACTACCGTCGCAATGCTCAGCAGCTTGCGTTCGGAAAGAGATAAATCATAGGGATTTTCGTCCATTTTATCGGCCAAACCGACTTCTTGAAGAACTTCTTCTGTGATGCGCTCAACCTCAGTTTCCGACTTGTCCATCTGACGGAGGCCCCACTCGACTTCTTTTTTAACGGTTGCATTGAAAATCTGATCGTTTGGATCCTGAAAAGTCAAACCGATTCGCTCAAGGCGCTTGTCACCGATATAATCATTCAAATTCTGGCCTTCAACGGTGATTTCACCGGAATCAGGCTGATTAAGGCCGCTCAAAAGCCTGAGCAAAGTAGATTTACCGGCACCGTTTTGACCGATAATCGCAATCATCCCCTCGCTAAAGGTCAGATGTTTGATTTTAAGTCCGAAATTGTCGCCCGGATACGTGAATTTTAAATCGTTAATTTCAATTTTGGTCATCAAAGCACCCCTTAAGCTCGGAAAGTTTTACGGGAAAAAGTCCGCTCGGAAGCTTTTTTCCAAGCTCTTTTGCCATTCGATAAACCACTGGCAGATACAAGTCATGGCCTTCTGCGACCTGATTGATCACGTCAAGCGGTTTTCCTGAAGCAATCAGCTCACCCTTTTCCAAAACCCACAATTGATCTGCAATCTCGCACAAATCATCGACTTCGTTCGAAACGATAAAAATCGTTTTTTCGGAGCAGCCCGCAAGCCATTCGAAAAATTCTTTTCGGCCAACAGGATCCATTTGACTCGTTGGATCGTCCATGATTAAAAATTCAGGGTCAAATGCGATTTCGGAAGCAATCGCCAAGCGCTGCGTCTGACCACCGGAAAGCGTGTCTGGCGCTTGCTCCAAAAGATCTTCAAGACCCATCTGACAAGCTGCTCGGACAACTGATTTTGATGCCTCTTCTTCACTCATCCCTTGATTGATCAGTCCAAATGCGATTTCATCGAAAACAGTATCTGACAGCCCGCTGAGCTGCCCCGCTGTATTTTGCAAAACGACTCCCGTATGAAAATTATATTCGTCAAACGCCTCAAACGGTGAAAACTTGCCTAATCTGACAGTACCGGAAACGTGACCTGAAACAATATTTGGAATGATTCCCGAAAGAACGTCGCAAAGAGTAGTTTTTCCGGAACGACTGTTGCCGATGATTCCGATTATCTGACCCGTTTTTGCAGTCAAAGAGATTCCCTTTAACGCCTCTTCGTCTTCTCCGCGATATCTTACGCTCAAGTTGTCCAAAACTATTTGTTGATTAGCATCCATACTTTACATCCTATCAAAATTATGCTTGTCAAACCAAGTGCTCGATGAAACATCTTGTCCATCAGATACGTTCTCCTTAATGCTCGGACCGTGCGCTTCTTGCTTTCAAAATTTCGCAATTGAAGCGAAATCGAACGCGACATCGACTGATCGAGCGTCTTGATCACCAAGGGGATCAAAATCGGCAGAATCGTCTTAAATTTTTGAATCAGCGACTTTTGTTCACCGATTCCGCGAGCTCTTTGCGCAAGCTGAATCTTCTTAAGATTTTGCATCATTTGCGGCAAAATATAGCAAACGGACATCAATAAATACACGGTTTTGTATTTCATCCCTGCATTTTCCAAATACTTGGCATTCTCAGAAATCGTCGTCGTCCGCATGAAAAAATTCGTTGCAAGAACGATCACGATGATTCGACAACCAAGCAAAGCGGCATACGTCAAACCTTCCTGGTAAAACGCAATTGCGCCTAAAGAAAAAGCAAGCGTCTCGTTGTGAGGGTAAAACAACCCCTGTATCAGCAGCATCGTCAAAATCATGAATGCGCAAAATCCAAGCGCCTTCATGCTGCTGCCTAATTTCCCCGAAAACAACAACAGAAAAATCGTTGCCAAGATGAGCGCTGCTTCGGCAAAGATATTTGTCAAAACAAAGCTCAGCAATGTCAAAACGGCAATCAGCAACAGTTTCGTGACGGGATCAATGCGTTCGTGCCACGGTCTTGTCAGGTTTTCCTGCATCATTTCTGGTTTTTCCATCTTATTCAGTCCTTAAAATAACTAATCATTTTCTTTGGAATCTGCTTGTAGATGAGGCAGGCAACGTAAGCTACGACAACCTTGTCCAAGATATCCAAAACAAATTCGTCAACAAAAGAAGCAATAAACACCGGAACGTGATTTGCGACCAAAACGGCAAACACCGAATCTCCCCAAGCAATCCCGGTTTGTCCGCCCCAGAAAATAACGTTGAGCGGCGTTGAAATCACTGAAGAAACAAGCGCAATGATCAATGCGGACACGAAAATTTTCCTGGCTGACGAAAAGCCGCCCTTAGCATGCAACACGCCGACGGCAATCCCGATGCCGATGCTCGTCAAAGCATAAACGGTCGAAACAGGCGACAAGGTCAGACCATAGATCACGTTGTTGATGAAACCGCTGATAGCGCCAGGAATCGGACCGGCAAGCATGCTTGCAAGGAATGTTCCCAATGAACCGAGCCAGACCGGAAGCTTGAGACCTTCCGCAAAAGCCTTGGCTACGTAGTTGATGCCGACTGCGGCAGGAATCAGCCCGATTACCGCTGGCGTAAGATTGACTCTCCAAATACTTGGTGCTGACGATGTTTTCTTATCCATAAAAATTCTCCCTTATGCATTAAAAGTAAAATCAACCTTTATAAAGCTAAAAAAGTAAAAAAAACTTTTAATTTATAGTTGCCTTTATCTTACCATCAAAAAAATAATTGTCAAGCTTTTTGGGTAAAAATTACTTGAACAACTGCTGAAAAGCCCGGAAAATGCAGAGCTTGACATTGCCTGCTCAATCGGCACGCCAAAACTGGCTTACGGGCAAAACAGCGATTTCTAAGATTTGCCCGTAATCTGCGACCACACTGCTTTGGCGAAGGTAAACGAGTAGAATATTTTTTCAATTTTGGGTGATTTTGTCTACCTTCAGTGTCGCGCGCCTCGGTTTCGGAGGGTCAGGTAGACAAAAATCAGACTTCTGCCCTTGTCCTCCTTTTGGACGTTTTGATACACGAAAATGAAAACAGCCTCTTTTTTCTTGCTTCCATCCTTGCGGTCTGGTTGCGACCGACTTTGTCCGGTATTTTCAAATGCAGTGCTGCTTAACTGATTTATCCAAGATCTCACTCAAATTTACGGACAGAAGGCCCATTTTCATTGATGTGTCCGTAACCGGCAGTGATTATGACAAATGCAACGCCTGTTCAATTGTCGCGCATACGCAAAAAAACCGGATGATTTGCAATTGATTGCAAATCATCCGGTTTTTCAATTTGAGAACTGATTTTTTCCGACCTCTTTCAAACGCGGTGCGAAATTTTTAGCTTCTTCTCAAGTCATAAGGTCTGTAGACATAGTAGTACCTATAGTTGTGCGTGCCGTGATACCACTTGTACTTGAATTCCTGAACGGCCTGGCCTCTGGCGCCATAAATCGAATTCGGATTTTTGTCCCAGTAATAACCGCAAGTCGAGATGCATTTTGCATCGGATCCGGCAGAAGACATGATCATGATATGTCCGCCGCTGCCACCGCTATAGCCCTTCTTTCCCCAAATGACGATGTCGCCGTATTGCGGAACATAATTGACGTCCCTGCCTTCTCTTGCGAGATAGTATCCGTTTGACTTGAGATACGGATGAATCGACTCGGTATTGTAGGTATAGGCAGGTCTGGAAGCTCCGGCACATCTTAAGGCCGCAACCATCGATCCGGAGCAGTCCGCAGTCCCGTCAGCCCCTGTTCTTGAACCGTACATCGAATAAGTCAGCTTGCCTCTGCGGTTGAAGAACCAGTTCAAAACGCGCGCGGTAAAACAATTGAGCGTGCCGTTGCCGTTAAAACTGTACCAGCGATTGCCGATTTTGCGTCTTCCGGCATAGCGCGCACCGCTTGAGGCATCGAAGTAATATTGGTCATGTCCGATCACCTGCCAGCGATACTGCATTTGACCGTTGTCAGCATAATAGACGACCTTGTTTTGACCATATGACTTCAAATCTTTGAAGCCCGTCTGCATTGCGCCGGTGCACCTGTCAAAAAGATACCAGTGTCCGCGATAGTTTTGCTGACCGTACTGCATGCGACCGTTGCCGGCATACAAGCACTTCTTCTTTTGACCATAAGGAGTCAGATCCTGAATGCCGGTCAGCATTGCGCCGGTATTCATGTGGAACAGGTACCAGTATCCGCTCAAGTGCTGCTGTCCATACTGCATTTGACCGTTCAAATCATAATAGACCGTTTTCTTTTGATTGGAAATCCACTGAAAACCGTATTTCATGTTGCCGTTTCCGTCAAACAGATACCAGCTGCCGTTAACGTTCTTTTGACCCGTAGCTCGTTTGGCAGTCGTCTGGTCAAAGTATTGCGTATTTCGACCGACTTTGAGGAATCCGACATGAATCTGGCCATTGTTATCGAAATAATAGTGGTTGCCGTTGAGCTCGACTACGCCCTTGTAGGCGAGCGCGCCGGTCGTTTTGTCAATGCTATATCCGTGGGCCGCATATTCGACGTGACCATGATTGTCGAACAGATAAAGTCTCTTCGTTCCTTTGTCGTATGCAATCTGGGAGGTCGTCATTGCACCCGTATTTTCGTCAAAATGATACAGATTTCCTTCAATTTTTTGCATGCCTTTCAACCGATGACCGGTCTGTTTGTCATAATAAGCCGTCTTCTTTTGACTTGAAATCCACTGAAAACCGGTTTTCATAAAACCGTTTTGATCGAACAGGTACCAATCGTTGCCGATCTTTCTTTCGCCAATCGTCATTTTGCCGGTCAACGTATCGAAATAGTATCTGTGACCGCTGATGTCTTTGAATCCGTACTGCATCTGACCGTTGCCGTCGTAATAGACGATCTTTTTCTGGTCACCGATCCACTTGAGTCCCTTTGTCATTGCACCGGTATTTTTATCGAACAAATACCAGTGTCCAAACAGGTGCTGCTGACCGTATTGCATCTGGCCGTTGCCTGCATAGTAAACGATTTTGTCCTGGCCGTAGCTCTTTAAATTCTGAAAACCGGTTGCCATTTTGCCCGTTCCGTTTTGGAACAAATACCAGTGTCCCCTGATGTTTCTTTGACCATACTGCATCCTGCCGTTTCTTTCGTAATAGACGGTCTTTTTTTCTCCGTAATTTTTCAGATTCTGAAGGCCTGTCTTCATTGCGCCCGTTCCCCAGGAAAACAGGTACCATCCATTGCCGATGCGCTGCTGGCCGTACTGCATCTGACCTTTGTTGTTATAATAAACGGTTTTCTTCTGATTTGCGATCCAT